>JAFRDM010000003.1 GCA_017403885.1 Oscillospiraceae bacterium | reverse complement strand
GTCTTGCCGGTGCCGGAGAGGCCGAAGAAAATGGCGGTGTTCTCGCCCTTCATGTCGGTGTTGGCGGAGCAGTGCATGGACGCGATGCCCTGCAGCGGCAGGTAGTAGTTCATCATGGAGAACATGCCCTTCTTCATCTCGCCGCCGTACCAGGTGTTGATGATGGCCTGCTCGCGGCTGGAGATGTTGAAGGCCACGCAGGTCTCGGAATTGAGACCCAGCTCCTTGTAGTTCTCGACCCTGGCCTTGGAGGCCGTGTAGACCACAAAGTCGGGCTCGAAGCTCTTCAGCTCTTCATCGGTGGGCTTGATGAACATGTTGCGCACGAAGTGGGCCTGCCAGGCTACCTCCATGATGAAGCGGATGGCCATGCGGGTGTCGGCGTTGGCGCCGCAGAAGGCGTCGACGACGAACAGGCGCTTGTTGCACAGCTCCTTCACGGCGATGTCCTTGACGGTCGCCCAGACTTCCTCGCTCATCGGGTGGTTGTCGTTCTTGTACTCGGGCGTGGTCCACCAGACCGTGTTGCGGGAATTCTCGTCCATGACGATGTATTTGTCCTTGGGCGAGCGGCCGGTGTACACGCCGGTCATGACGTTGACGGCGTCCAGCTCGGTGAGCTGTCCGACGTCGTAGCCGGTGAGACCCTCGGCCATCTCCTCTTTGAACAGATCCTCATAAGAGGGGTTATAGACGATCTCGCGCACGCCGGTGATGCCGTATTTTGTAAGATCAAGTGCCATAGTGCATACCTCTTTCCTTTAACATTGAAATTGGTTTTTCTGCCATAAGGGCAGTATAACACAGCCGCGGAAGAATTACCATCACATTCCGTCAATTTGTCAAAAAAACTCATTCTGTCAGGACGCGCCACGCTTCTGCGAGCCCGTCGAAGGAGAGCGCGGCGTTGGCAGGGCTGGTCGAGGGCAGGCGGATCGCCTCGCGCCCCGTCAGAGGCTGCAGCAGACGGTCATACAGTTCCTTGGCCTTCGCGCCGTTGACATAGACCGCGCGGATCTCCGCGTCTGCGAGGATCGGACGGATGTCGTTCGGCACGGCGTTGCGGATCGTACCGTCCGCCGAGCGGCGGATGTCGCATTCGCGCACCACGTCCCAGAGCGCGACGCCGTTGTCCAGCAGCAGAGCCTTCTTCTCCTCGATGCTCCGCGGCTCAGGCGCGTCGAAAAGCAGCGCGAGAAGCCTCCAAAAGCGGTTGCGCGGATGGCCGTAATAAAAATGGGCCTCCCGTGACTTGACAGAGGGCAGCGTGCCGAGCACGAGCACGCGCGAGTGTGCGTCCCATACCGGCGCGAAGCCGTGCGCGACGTGCTCCCATTCTTCGATCGGTCGTTTCGTCATGCAGCATCCTCCCTTTCCATCATATCGTGGAGGAAAGCGGGAGAAAAGTCAAGAATAAATGGATAAAGTTTTAACGATTGCCTCAAAAACTTGAAATAAGCCGACGGCGGAAGTATAATGACAACAGAACTTGCAAAGACAGGTCATTGTCCATGGACGTTTTGAAATACATCTTGATCATCGTCGGCGGCTATCTGCTCGGCTCGGTCAGCGTGTCGATCATCCTCTCGCGCATGCTGGGCGTCGACGTCCGCAAAAAGGGAAGCGGCAACGCCGGGGCGACCAACATGGCGCGCTCCTACGGGCTGCTCGCAGGTTTTGCCACGCTCGCGGGCGACTTTCTCAAGGCCGTGATCGTGATGTGGGCCGGCTATCGGCTCTGCGGAGACTGGGGCCTGATGGCGGGCGGCATTGCCTGCACGACCGGGCATTGCTTTCCGGTTTTTTACGGCTTCCGCGGCGGCAAGGGCATCTCCGTCGGCGCGGCTATCGGCCTTGCGATCGACTGGCGCGTTTTTGTCGGGATCGTGATCGTGTTCCTGATCGCGGCCTTCCTCTCCAAAAAAGCCTCGCTCGGCTCGGTCTGCGCGGCCGTGGCCGTTGTGATCCTGTCGCTCGTTTTTGCCGTGCCGCTGCCGCGCCTGCTGCTGGCGATTTACGCCTCCGCGCTCGCGGTCTTTCAGCACCGCTCGAACATCAGGCGCCTGTCCGAGGGCACCGAGCCCGATTTCAAGGCCGCGGACGGGAAATAATACGGGATTTGTCAAACGAAGCCCCGCCGCTTGCTTGCAAACGGCGGGGCTTGATGGTATCATGGACCGGGAAAGCGACACCCTTTCAGCCGGCTTTGCCGGCAGTTAAGGAAAAGGAGAATGGATATGAACGAAGAACTGCGCAGAGACATCGAATGCTTTGCGGCCGAAAACGAGGAGGCGATCTTTGAGGATATCGCCAGGCTGGTCTCCTTCAACAGTGAAAACGCCCCGGCGCTGCCCGGCAAACCCTTCGGCGAAGGCGCGGCGTCCGCGCTCGAGGCTGCGCTTGACATTGCGCGGGGCATGGGCCTCGCCGCGGAAAACTGCGAGGGCATGATCGGCTATGCCCAGCTGGGCGAGGGAGGACGCGGCTGTGAGCGCTATCTTGCCACGATCACGCACCTCGACGTCGTCCCGGTGGGCGAGGGCTGGAGCGCCGATCCCTTCACCATGCGCGAGCGCGAGGGATGGATCATAGGCCGTGGCGTCATGGACGACAAGGGGCCGAGCGTGCTGTGCCTTTATGCGCTGAAATATCTGAAGGAGCGGGAGATCCCGCTGCGTTATCCCGTGCGCGCTCTGCTGGGCGTGAACGAGGAGATCGGCATGCAGGACGTGGAGTATTATCTCAAAAACTTTCCCGCGCCGCTGTTCTGCTTCAGTCCGGACGCCAACTTCCCGCTGTGCAACGGCGAGAAGGGCATCTTCCACGGAAAGATCCTCGCGGCGTTTCCGGCGGAAAACATCGCCTCGATCAGCGGCGGCTTCGCGGCCAACGCCGTCCCCGACAGGGCTGAGGCGACCGTCAGGGCCGCGCGGCTCGAAAGCGCGGGCCGCGTCACGGCCGAACGCGCGGGCGAGGGACTTTGGAAGCTCACGGCCACGGGCGTCGGAGGGCACGCCTCGCTGCCAAAGGGCACGGTCAACGCCGTCGGCGAGCTGATCGACTATCTTCTGGAAAACGATGTCTGCGTCGGCAGGGAAAAAGAACTGCTGCGCTTCCTCGCGAGCATCCATCATTCCCCGGACGGCAGCGAATGCGGCCTCGCGGCGGACGACGGCCTTTTCGAGCCGCTGACCGTGGTCAGCGGTGTGATCGGGCTGCAGGACGGCCGGATCTTCCAGTCGGTCGACAGCCGCTATCCCACGAACATGAGCGGCGAGAAGATCGCGGCGATCCTGCGCGAGCGCGCGCAGGGCCTCGCAGAAGTCTCGATCGAGCGCGACGCGCCGCCTTTCTACATGCCGCTCGACAAGCCGGAGGTGCAGGTCTGCATCAACGCCTACAACGCCGTCACCGGTGAGAATGCAAAGCCTTATACGATCGGTGGCGGCACCTACGCGCGCGATTTCCCCAACGCCGTCTCCTTCGGGCCCGAGCATCCCGAGCGCCCGTCTCCCGCGTTTGCCGGCCCGATCCACGGCGTGGACGAGGCCGCCTGCAAGGCGTGGTTCCTCGAAGCGCTGAAGGTCTATATCCTGGCGCTGATCGAGCTGGAGAAGCTGGAGTTCTGAAGAAGATGCGTCTCTGGATCATCTGCAGCGGCGAAGCCCCGGTGACGTTCCCGCGGCGCTGTACGCTCGGAGAATACAACGCGCTGTGCGAGCATGCTCTCGACGGCGGCGTCGAAGACGGCTGCGCGCGCCGCGTGGCGGCGAACGGGAGGCGTCTGTACTGCAGCCCGCGCCTCTCGGCCCGCGCAACGGCGAAAATGACCGTCAGGGACGCTGACCCGGTGATCGAAGAACTGCTCGATGAGCTGCCGCGCCCGTCGGAGAAGGATGGGCGCACGCTGCCCGCGTGGCTGTGGCGTTTTCCGGCGGAGCTGCGCCGCCTCTTCGGCCCCGGCCGCTCCGTCGGCCGCAGCCGGGCCGACGCACTGATCGACAGGCTGGAGAAAAAAGGGGAGGACTGTATCCTCATTTCGCATCCGGCCATGATTGCCGCTCTCATCGATGCGCTGCGCGTCCGCGGCTATTGCGTACAACGCACGGGCATGGGCCGGATAAAGCCCTTCGAGCAGATGCTGCTGAGCCGGCGCGCCGAACACTGCGGCGGCTGTCAGCACAACTGTCTGCTCTCCGATCCCGGCTGCAATATCGGGCGAGACAAGAGCGAGCGGATGAAAAAACAGTTTCGCGCGAACAATTGACAATCCCGGCCCTTTGGGTATAATAGCAAAGGCAAAAGAAAACTTCCTCAAGAAAGGAATCAACGATAGTATGAGCGAATGCACGCACGATTGCTCCACCTGCTCGGAAAACTGCTCCGAGCGTCAGGTCGATTTCCGCAAGCCGCTCCATGAGGGCGCATCCGTCAAAAAGGTCATCGCCGTCGTCAGCGGCAAAGGCGGCGTCGGCAAGTCCCTCGTCACGGCCATGCTCGCCAGCGAAATGCAGCGCCGCGGTTACAATGCCGCCGTGCTGGACGCGGACATCACCGGCCCGTCGATCCCGCGCTCCTTCGGCGTTACCGAGCACGCCACCGGCACAAGCGAGTATCTGATCCCCGTGTCCACGCACACCGGCCTGCAGATCATGTCCATCAACCTGATCCTCGAAAACGAGACCGAGCCCGTCGTATGGCGCGGCCCCGTGATCGCGGGCGCGGTGCAGCAGTTCTGGACCGATGTGATGTGGCAGGACGTGGACTATATGTTCGTCGACATGCCTCCCGGCACGGGCGACGTGCCGCTGACGGTCTTTCAGTCGCTGCCCGTGGACGGCGTGATCGTCGTCACAACGCCGCAGGATCTTGTCGGCATGATCGTGGCCAAGGCCGTCAACATGGCGGGGCTGCTGAACAAGCCCGTCATCGGCCTGGTGGAGAACATGTCCTATTTCAGATGCCCCGACTGCGGAAAGACCCACGAGCTTTTCGGCGCGAGCAAGGTCGAGAGCGAGGCGGCGGCCTTCGGCATCAAGACCTGGGCGAGACTGCCCATCGACCCCGTCGTTTCGGCGATGGTAGACGCGGGCGAGGTCGAATCCGTCCCCGCAGAAGGTCTCAAGCCGATCGCCGACTATATTGAGAAGGAGCTTTGATCATGATCCGGGTTGCGGTTTCCTATAAAGACGGCGAAATCTTCGAGCATTTCGGCCACAGCGATTTTTTCGCGATCTACGAATTTGACGAACACGACCTCGGAAAATCAACCAAGCGCCTGGTCGATACCTCGGCAATGCACGGCCACAAGGACATGGCCGATCTTATGAAGCGCGAGAAGATCGACGCCGTCATCTGCGGCCAGATGGGCGACGAGGCGCGCTCCATGCTCCTCAGCTACGGCATCATCCCGGTGCCCGGCTACTGCGGCGACGCGGACACGGCTGCCGAGCTGCTCGTCACCGGCCAACTGCCGCCCGCCGACGGCGGATGCTGCGCGGGCGGCTGCGGCGGCTGCAGCGGCTGCCACGGCGGCGAGGAAGAGGAGGGCGGCTGCGGCTGCGGCTGCTGAAACGCCCCATACAAAAACACCCTTCGATTCTTTCGAAGGGTGTTTTTGCGCGGTATGAAATCAAATCATCCGATGCGCTCGAGGGGGAGCGTGCCAAAGCCATCGATCTCAAGCGTGAGAGTGTTGCCGTCGAGCGTGTAGGGGACTTCCTGGCTCTCATCCCAAATCATTTTGCTGCCCTCGTCGCGGTAAGTACCGTCGTGGGAATCTCCGCCGGTCATCTGCCCGATCATGTACTGAGCAAACTCGTCGAGCGGCATGCCGAGCTGGGCTTCAAACTCCTCGTCGCTCAGCTCCTGCCCCAGCGCCTCCACAGCCAGATCGCGGAAATAGCGGATAATGGCGTCGGTAAGGTATTCCTTTGAGGCTTCCAGATCAAAGCTGAAGGAATAGGTGCCGTCCTCGCGCAGCTCCAGTGTCAGCGTGCAGATGAAGGTCTGGATGTAATCGGTAAACAGCTTGGTGACCTCTTCATTGTCCGAGCCCATTTCCGACATCATCTGGTCGTGCAGATCAAGGTCTGCGCTCCATGTGCCGATGATCGTGGGCTTGGCGGCAGGCGTCACCGTCAGCGTCGCGGTCTCCGAGTCCGTCGTGCCCGCGGCGTTCGAGACTCTGCAGCGGTACTGATAGCCGTTGCGCTTCTCCGTGGCATGTACCGTCATGGTCGCGCTCTGCAGCCCCGTGTACGCACTGCTGGTGATATCTTTCCACTTGCCGGAGCTTGAGAGATACTGCCACTGATAGCTTTCCGCACCGTCGGCCGTCACGGAAAAGGTTGCCGTGCTTCCTTCTTCGACCGTAACCGATTCCGGCTGCTTCGTGATTGTGGGCAGCGGTTCGGGCTCGGGCGTGGGCTTCGGGGTGGGTTCCGGCGTGGGCTCGGGCGTGGGTTCCGGCGTTGGTTCGGGCGTCGCATCCGGCGTCGCTTCGGGCTTCGCTTCCGGCGTCGGCTCGGCGGCTGCTGCCTCCTTAACCGCGCTCTCGATGCTGCCCTTGAGGTCAGTTTCCGCATCGGTCTTGCTCTCTCCGCAGGCTGAGAGAGAGAAGAGCATGACACAGGCAAGCAGCAGCGCGAGGATCCGATTCATTTTCATGTTTTTTCCTCCGTTCCCGGTCGTTGTTTATGCTCTGTCTTCTGTTATCAGAATAATGGTATCCCGCCCGCTTGTCAAGAAAAAGGGAGCGAAAAGAATGCTCCCTTCGGTATTTGCCGAAGGGAGCAGCTCTTTTACGGCCGGATTATCCGATGCGCTTGAAATCCAGATCGCCAAAGGCTTCCACACGGAAGCTTAGCGTATCGGCGGTCAGGACATAGGGGCTTTCCGCACCGTCCTCCCATATCAGCTTTCCGCCCTCGTCGCGATAGGAGGCGCTCTCCGCCGCCGCAGCTTCGGTCATCTGATCCGCGACAAGCTGCGCATAGTCCTCCAGCGACATTCCCAGCGCCTGGGCGATCTGATCGTCGCTCAGCTCCATGCCGACCTGCTCGTTGATCATGTCGCGCATGTAGGACACCACCGACTGTTTGAAGCTGTCCGTCCCTTTGCTGATGTCATAGCTGAGCGTGTAGACGCCGTCCTCCGAGAGATCCAGCGTCAGCACCCAGACGAAGCTGTCGAGATATTCCCCGAAGGATCTCGAAGCGTCGACGGAAGAATCCATCTCTTCTATCAGCTGATCACGCATGTCGATCTCGGTTTCCCACAGGCCGACGACGGTCGGCTCGGGCGTGGGTTCGGGCGTCGGATCGGCTGCCTTGCTCCCTCCGCAGGCCGCGAGGGCAAAAAGCATAGCCAGCGCCGGCAGCAGCGCGAGGATCTTGTTTCGTCTCATTATTCTCTCCTCCGGTATTTGTTTTCGGGTTCTGACGATATCAAAATATCGTCGCTGCGCCCTCTTGTCAAGCAAAAAGGAACAGGACGCGCGCGAAAACGAAAAGCCGCGGCATAAGCCCGTCCGCGAAAGCATATCCTATTATCGGGCACGCGCAAAACGCATCGAGAGTTTTCCGTACTTAGTATATGGGGTGATGAAATGAAAAGCGGAAAAATCAAATGGAAAGAGCTTGTGATCTGCATAGCCGCGCCGCTCCTCGTCGGCGCGCTGGCCGGAGTACTGAGCAGAGGCGGCATGGAGGACTACAAGACCATGTACAAGCCGCTGCTCGCGCCGCCCGGCTGGGTCTTTCCCGTTGTGTGGACGATCCTGTATGTCCTCATGGGCCTTGCAAGCTATCTCGTCTATACCTCGACGGCCTCTCCCGAGCGTATCCGCCGCGCGATGACGTCTTACGTCCTTCAGCTCGCGGCGAACTTCGTCTGGCCGCTGATCTTCTTCCTTTTGGGCGCGTATCTCATCGCTTTCTTGTGGCTGATCCTGCTTTTCGCGCTCGCGCTCGTATGTGCGCTGCGCTTCGGCTACATCGACGCGCGCGCCGGGAAGCTGATGGCGCCATATCTCCTGTGGCTGTTTTTTGCTGCGTATCTCAATCTTGGCGTGTATTTGTTGAATTGACGAAATTTTGCAACTATTTTTGTGCTGCTTTCACAAAGAAGGCGGCACAATCTTTTTTTGCGCCGCAAAAGGAGCCCAAAACCATACAGAACGGCCAAAATGTATAAACAAGAAAACAACGGCAATCAGGTTGGCGCGGCATGGCGGCGCAGGCAGAGCGCCGCGGAAGCTCATGGCTGCGGACGCGTTTTCCTTGCATCTGTGGGGCGGCTGTGTTAAAATAACTTTAATCTGAGATAGTATGCCTGTCAGTATGCTTATCCGGAAAACAAAGGGGGGACAAGTATATGGAGAATAAAGCCAAGATCCTTACGGTAGCAGGCAAAGGAGGCGTCGGAAAGACCTCGATCTGCGCGTGCATCGTACGGCTTCTTGCCGAGAACTGCCCCGACAAGAAGATCCTTGCGATCGACGCCGACCCGGCCGTCGGCCTGTCCGTTGCTCTTGGCGTGGACGTGAAGCTTACGCTCGACGATATTCGGCAGAGCATCGTCGACAGTGTGGAGAACGGCGACACGAGGGAAGCGCTCGAACTGCTGAGCGAAGCGCGCTTCCGCATGTTCGACGCGCTGGTCGAGATGCCGGGCTTTGCCTTTCTTGCGATCGGCAGGCCGGAAAGCTCGGGCTGCTACTGCAAGGTGAACTCCTACCTCAAGGAGGTCATCGGCATCCTTGCGAACAGCTTTGATTACGTGGTGATCGACGGCGAGGCCGGGATCGAACAGATCCAGCGCCGCGTCATGGAAAAGGTCACGCATCTGCTGCTGATCACAGACCAGAGCAAAAAGGGCGCGCAGGTCATCACTACGATCAAACAGGTCGCCGACGAGCTGATCACTTACGAGAAAATCGGCTGCATCATCAACCGCGTCACCAATCCCGAGCTGGTCGGGCTCACCGACAGCCCGGTAGAGATCCTCTCCGCCATCCCCGCGGACGACGCCTTCGCCGCCAATGACATCAGGGGGCGCAGCGTCATGGAGCTGCCCGCGGATTCCGTCATGCTCAAGGGAGTGAGGGAAGCACTCCACAAAATAGAAATTCTTTAGAAGAAGAGGTGTAACATTTGAAAGATCTTAAGCATCTGATCTATTTCGAAAAACTGCTTGAGAACGCCGACAACGAGCTGATCCAACAGGCTCAGGCCGACGGCGGCATTGCCCTCGGCTATACCTGCTACCACATCCCGGAGGTCCTGCTCAACGTCGACAAATGCTTCTCGACCAGACTGCGCGCACCGAACACCGGCTCGATCGACATCGCGACCTACTACATGTCGAACTACACCTGCGAGTTCGCCAGAGCTCTTGTCGAGCGCGGTATCGAAGGCGGCTACCGCTTCCTCGACGCGGTGATCGGCGTGGACGCCTGCTCCATGATGAACCGTGCGATGGAGCACTTCGAGATCCTGAACATCAACGACAAGCCCAACTTCTTCGTCACGCACACCGACATGCCCTTCAAGATCACAGACTACACGCTGGACGGCTATGAGAGGCAAATGCAGGTGCGTGTGCTCGACCGTCTGCACGAGGTCTTCGGCGTGGACGTCTCCGACGAGGCCATCCGCAAGGCCGTCGAGGAGCACAACGAGGTCTGCCGCATCATCTCCGAGATCGGCCAGATGCGCAAGCTGGAAAACCCGGTCATCACCGGCTACGAATTCCACCTCCTGAACCTGGTGTCCTACGTCTGCCCGAAGGCGCTGATCCTGCCCTATCTGCGCGAGACGCTCGAAGAACTGAAAAAGCGCAAGCCCGACAAGAAGAGCCCGTTCCGCGCCCGCGTGGCGATCGTCGGCTCCGAGATCGACGATCCCAGCCTGACCAAGCTGATCGAGGACGTCGGCGCCCTGGTCGTGTCCGACCGTTACTGCTTCGGCTCCACGCCCGGCCGTGAGATCATCGAGCTCCGGGACGACGAGCCCGCCCTGCGCCAGATCTGCCTGCATTATATGGAGACCTCCGAGTGCGCCCGCTGGATCTCCGACGAGAAGGTGCTGCAGCGCCGCGAGACGGCCGACCGCCTCGCCAAGGAATACGGCGCCGAAGGCATCATCTACGAGCAGATGAAGTACTGCGATTACTGGGGCTTCGAGCGCGCCCTGGTCAGCCACATCATGCACGACGAGTACGGCTGGCCCGTGCTCTCCATCGACCGCCTTTACAACAACGGCAATTCCGGCCAGCTGCGTACGCGCTGCCAGGCCTTTGTCGAGTCGCTGGAGATCAAGCGCATCCATAAAGAGGAGGGAAAGAAGTAATGGCGAAAGTACAGTATCCCAATCCTAAATTCTGGAAAGCCAAAGACAACATCGACTGGAAGAAACAGGGCGAAAACCTCAAGGAGGTCGTCGGCATCTTCGGCGAGCTCCTCAAAGAGACCGACTGGAAGAAATTCGGCCAGGATATGGCGGGCGTCCTCAAGGCTGACGGCGAGCGCATCAAGGAAGAATACAGAGATTTCATGGCGCTGGACAAGGCCGAAAAATGGGATCGCGTCGTCAACGGCGAGCGCAGTCTCGGCCGCCTCTACCGCAAGGGCGCGATGGCCACGGTCCGCCGCGAGTGGCGCGGCGTGAAGGATACCGCCTACGATTTCTGGGAGTGGGCCCGCATGTGGGGCATGCTGCTCGCTACCTTCTCCAAGGATCTGGTCCCCGCGATGAACAGTGCGCTGTGGTATCGCTGGATGATCTCCTATTTCTGCTGCCACGGCTTCATGGACAAGAACATCCTCGGCCTCCGCGGCTCCAACCTGCGCATGAGCCATGAGGTAACCTATCAGATCTTCCGCTACGTGGCGGAAAACCTGGTCTTCCTCTCGAAGGCGGACCGCAAGAACGGCAACAGCGAAGAGCTCAACAAGATGCTCTTCACCTTCGACGAAATGACCATGGGTCAGATCGCCGCAGGCTTCCCGGATCTGCTTGCCATCCCGCACCAGCTGCTGCCCATGTTCCTCGTCTCCGAGATCGACCAGCTGGTCTGCATCCCCTATATCGACGCAGTCGAGAGCTACGGCCTGCCGGCCGACACCTGCCCGGTGCCGTCCTCCGAGTGCGGCGCGCTGGTTATCAACGCTCTGCCCGACATGGGCTCGCTGTTCATCTCCAGCTCGATGCCCTGCGACGGCTCCACCATGGCCTCGTCCTACTTCTCCCGCCGCTTCCCGCATACCCCGGTGTTCCACCTCTGCTTCCCGGTCCGCTACCTCGACGAGGAGACCGTGCAGATGGGCGCCGAGGACATCAAGGCCTGCATCAAGGCCATCGAGGATACGACCGGCGCCAAGTGGAACTGGGATCACTACTTCGAGTGCATGAGACGCTTCAACCACGAGACAGACCTTGAGCTCCAGAAGTGGGAGATCAACAAGTCCGCCTACCCGCAGTTCATCGGACCGAGCTACGAGCTCTTCCGCAAGTGGAACTACGAGATGGACGGCGGCATCGACCCGCGTGTCATCCCCTCGATGGAAAAGGTCAACAAGATGCTCATCAAGGCATACGAGCGCAAGGAGACCCCGTGGCCCGCGCGCAAGATGAAGTACCGCGGCATCGTGTGGTCCTGCCCGGCCCACTACTACGCCAACTTCTCCAACTGGCTGGCCAACTGCTGGGGCATCGATATCCTGGTCGAAATGGAGTCGCTCAACTATACCAAGCACCTCGAGACCGAGGACAAGGAAGAGGCCCTGCGCGACCTGGCCCGTCTGTACGAGCGTATGGTCATGCGCCGTCACACCAACGGCGGCTATCAGAATGTCGTCGACGAGTGCTGGAAGCAGTGCCAGGACTGGAACGCCCAAATCGTCATCATGTACCAGAACGTCGCCTGCAAGAACATGGCTACCGTTCAGGGCCTGCTCGACGAGCAGGGCCGTCAGCGCGGCTATGACCTGATCTGGGTCGAGCACGATCTGATGGATCCGCGCACCGTCTCGAGACGCAATATGCGTGACAAGGTCAACAACTACATGCGCACCGTCCTTCAGGCCGAGCCTGTCGATCCGTCTCTCGTTGAGTTCGAGGACGAGGTCTGCATGTAAACCACTGGCGAAATAAAAATATTAAAAAACAATCGGAGGAAAAATACATGAAATACTTTGGCGGCTGCGACGTTGGATCGACCTTCACGAAAGCAGTAATCATGGACGAGACCGGCAAGATGATCGCGGATACGACGATCCGCAGCAAGATCAACTCTGAGCTGAGCGCGATCGCGGCGATGGAAGACGTCTGCAAGCAGGCGGGGCTGAGGGACTCGAAGGAGCTTGAGTACCTGATCGGCACGGGTTACGGACGGAACAAGGTACCGTTTGCGGACGAGAACATCTCGGAGATCAGCTGCCACGCGATGGGCGTGCACATCACGGACCCGAGCGTGAAGGCGATCATCGACATCGGCGGGCAGGACGTGAAGGGCATCTCGATCGACACGGACGGCACGGTGAAGAACTTTGCGATGAACGACAAGTGCTCCGCGGGCACGGGGCGCTTCTTCGAGGCGATGGCGCGCAGCTTTGAGATGAGCCTGCCGGAGTTCTCGAAGCTGAGCCTGACGGCGAAGAACGTGATCCCGATCACGGCGCAGTGCACGGTGTTCGCGGAGAGCGAGGTCATCACGCTGGTCGGCGAGGGCAAGCCGATGGACGAGATCGCGGCCGGCATCGAGATGGCGGTAGCGAAGCGCTGCTTCGTGATGGCGAAGAAGGCGGGCGCGACGGACAGTATCACGCTGACGGGCGGCTGCGCGAAGAACGACGGCCTGAAGGAAGCCATCGAGCACGTGCTGAAGCTGAAGGTCGTGAACCTGAAGACCGACCCGCAGCTGATGGGCGCTCTCGGCGCGGCCGAGTATGCCCGCCAGAAGGGCCTTGCCAAGAAGTAAGGTCTGAACGAAAGGGAAAAAACACCGAAAGGAGCATCATTGCTGCATGGATAAAATCTTGAAGTTCATTTTCAGCCTGATCAAAGTGCTTCTGATCGTGGTCGCCGTCCTGTTCGTCGTCTACTTCTGGAACCTCGATCAGAAGGTCCTCGGCTGGGCCTATAAGCAGGTCAACCTGATGTTTGACCGCAAGAAAGTTGATCTGGTATTCTAGTATCCCATATGGAACTGTTCAACTCTCTGTTCAAGGACACGCAGACGCTGCTTGACGCAAGTGTTCCGAAGGTTTGGCCCTACCGTCCCGGCGACGAGTGGAAAGACATCGGCAACAGCGAGCTGGTCCTGCAGAAGGACGCCGCCTACGAGCTTGGCGCCTCCGGCAGAGGCTCGGCGAACTACGTTCTGTTCACCTCCTCGCCCGAGCTGGTGAGCGAGGATCGCGTCCTGCTCTACGGCCCGGATCTGAAGGACATCCGCGGCGACTGCGATTTTGCCCGCATCGTGCTGCTGCGCGTCGGCGTGCTCGAGGGCGATGACGAAAAGGTCTACCGCACGCTCAAGGACATCGAATTCGCCAAGTATCACGTCAATCTCGAGGGCTACATGATCCGCATGTCGCCGGAGTCCTATCGCGAGCAGGTGCGCGTCAGCAAGCAGGCGATCCGCAGAGGCATCAACTTCCGGCAGGTCGGAAGCAGCTATATCAAGGCCTACAAGCAGGATGAAAACGTGCTCAACGCCACGGTCATCTTCCTCACGCAGCCGGGTCTCGACTATGCCGCGATGAAGGGCAACGCCAAGAAGGCCGCCGACGTCACCGGTACGCTCACGCACATCCTCGAGGGCCTCCCGACCGATTGCTCGGTCTGCTCGCTCAAGGGCATCTGCGACGAGGTCGAGGGCATGAAGGAGCTGCATTTCGGCGTCGGCTCAAAGGGTACCGACAAGCACTGATCAACGTTTGCTTTCCAAAAAACCCGACGGGATCCTTCCCGTCGGGTTTTGCTTTTTCCCCCGGCGCTTGACAGCCGGCGCGGAACTGAGTATTCTGACAGCAGATACGCGAGGGGAGGGGAGAAAGTGCATACCGTACGGGTGAAGGGGATCCTCTCCTCGGACAACGGAATGAACCTCTACCGCGGCTGTTCCCACGGCTGCATCTACTGTGATTCGAGAAGCAAATGCTATCACATGGATCACGCCTTCGAGGATATCGAGGTCAAGGAGAACGCGATCGAGCTTCTCGAGGACACGCTGCGCCGCAGGAGATCGAAATGCATGCTCGCGACCGGCTCGATGACGGATCCCTATATCCCGCTCGAGAGCGAGCTGCAGCTCGTCCGCAAAGCGCTGGAGACGGCGTACCGCTACGGCTTCGGCTTCACGCTGATCACCAAGTCTGCGCGCGTGCTGCGGGATCTTGACCTGCTCAAGGCGATCAACGACAGGACGAAATGCGTCGTACAGATGACGCTGACGACCGCAGACGAGGCGCTGTGCCGCAAGCTCGAGCCGAACGTCAGCACGACGGCCGAGCGCGTGGAGGCGCTGCACCGCCTCCGCGAGGCCGGGATCCCGACCGTCGTATGGCTCTGCCCGATCCTGCCCTTCATCAACGACACGGAAGAGAATATCCGAAGCATCCTCGAAGCCTGCGCCGGGGCGAAGGTGCGCGGCGTGCTCTGCTTCGGCATGGGACTGACGCTGCGCGAGGGCAGCCGCGAATACTTCTACGACCGGCTTGATCGCCTCTTCCCGGGACTGAAGGAGGAGTATATCCGGCGCTACGGAACGCGCTATGTGGTCGAAAGCCCGCGAGACGCCGAGCTGATGCGGCTTTTCCATGCCTTCTGCGGAGAAAAGGAGATCATGCATGACAACGGGGAGATCTTTTCCTATCTCCGCAGCTTCGAGCAAAAGGACGGCGGAGAGCAGCTGAGCCTGTTTTAGAGAATAAAAATCCGGCACGCGGACTTATCCGCGCGCCGGATTTTTAAAAGTCACATCGCCGCCGCGACGAGAAGCGCGGCCGCCAGTGCGCAGAGGGCGACATACCAGAACTGACCGCCGTCTCTGTTCGGCCCATCCCCCTCTTCATCGGAGAACTGGAGAGCCAGAAGCGCAAAGAAAAGCGGCGTGGTGAAAGGCTGGGCGATGTTTACCGCGGCCTGTACGGCGTAGGCCGTACAGGATAGCGCGAGCGCGGTACGCGTCCGGGACGGTTTTTGCAGCGCGCGCCGCAGCGCCGTGCCGAGCAGCACAAGATAGGCGGCGAGGCCGGTCAGACCGCCGGTCAGCAGATAGTGCAGATACTCATTGTGCGCACTGTCGGTCAAAGCGTCGGGAAAAAGCCGGTGCGCCGCATCCCACGCGGCGAGCGAGCCCGCGCCGCTTCCGATCAGCTTTTTATGAAAGGGGGCGGCAAGGAACATCTGCCAAAAGCTCGCCCATTCCGCGCCGCGGTCTGTGCCCCAGGAGGGAGAGAGAACGGCAACGGAAGCGATCGAAGGGGGAAGTGTGCTGCGCCAGAGCGTGTTTGCCAGCAGAAGAAAGACTGCGCCGAGCGCAAACAGCGCCCAAAAGACGATCTTATAGATCTTTCGCAGTTGCGCAACAAGGCCGTCTCCCTTCCCGCGCAGCAGCCAAAAGGCGGATGCGGCGAGCAGAAGGAAGGGGAGGAGCAGCGTGGGCGCGCACAGCTTGCGCGTCAGCTCGCTTGGACGGTAGAGCGCCCAGCGCCCCATCGCGAGCGTGAAGAGCAGCGCCGCCGCGGCCGCAAGCGCCCAAAGCAGCGGCGTTCGCCGCAGCACGGTCGCGTCGCGGCACAGGAGCGGCAATACGGCAAAAAAGGTCAGCGCGCCCAAAAGGAAAGCCTCCGTTCGCGCGGCGATGCCTCCGCAGAACAAAAGAGCGGCGCACAGAGCATAGGGAAGCGCGCCGCGCAGATCCTTCGCACTCAGAGCAAAATATGCCGCGAGCGGAAAAAACAAAAGGCAAAGCGCTCCGAAAAAAGAAATATTGCCGACGGTCGAGAGAAAGCGCGGCAGTTCCTCCGCGGGCGAGACGGCGCGAAGCGGCAGGATGCTCAAATCGAACACATCGAGTACGCCGAGCAGCGCGGCGGAGGCGGCGCCGAGCAGCAGTGCGAAGCGCGCAAGCGAAGAGAGCTTTCCGCGGCGCCGCAGGATCAGGAAAACAAGAAGATAGCACAAAAAGCTCCATACGCCCTGGAGACGGTTGTCGACGGCGGCAAGGCCTGCCGGAAACGGGCGAAAGAGCAGTGTGGAAAGGATATGCGTTCCGCAAAAGACAGCGAAAAGCACGCCCGGCAGATCGCAGCGCGGCAGCAGCGGCCATTCACCGCGCCGGATGCAGAGAACGACTGCCCACCCGCACAGGAAAAGGCCCGAGAGCAGCCAGAACACGAGCGCCTTGGTGCGCGTGATGTCAAAATAGGCGTCATGCACCGTGAGCGGGAGCGCAACTCCGAGCAGACAGAGATATACCGTGCAGATCAGCTCGCCGAGCGGCGTTTTATTGTCAGCTTTCTTTTTCATAACGACCTCTATCCATGTTCTGCCGTCATTATAGCGCGTTTCGCGCGTGCTTTCCACTAAAAACTAAAAAACGGGAGAGTATCATGCTCTCCCGTTTTCGCTGTGTCGGATCGCTCAGCCGGCGACGATGTCGCGCGTGTCGCGCGCGATGACGAGTTCCTCGTTCGTGGGGATGACGAAGACCTTGACCTTCGAATCGGGCGTGGAGATCATCACGTCCTCGCCGCGCTTGGAGTTGGCGGCCTCGTCGAGCTTGACGCCCAGGTAGCCGAAGTACTCGCAGATGCCCTTGCGGGTCTCCTTGCTGTTCTCGCCGATGCCGGCGGTGAAGACGATCGCGTCCACGCCGTTCATCGCGGCGGCGTAGGAACCGGCGACCTTGGCGACCCAATAGTTGAACATGTCAAGCGCCAGTTTGGCCTTGTCTATGCCCTCGCCGGCAGCCTTGTCGAGATCGCGGAAGTCGGAGGAGACGCCCGAAACGCCCAGCACGCCGGATTTCTTGTTGAGGATGTTGAGCATCTCGTCGATGGTGTAGCCGTATTTGTTCATGATGAACTGGATAACGCCCGCGTCGAGATCGCCGCAGCGCGTGCCCATCGGCAGGCCGACCAGCGGCGTGAAGCCCATGGAGGTGTCGACGCTCTTGCCGTTCTCGATCGCGCAGATCGACGAGCCGTTGCCCATGTGGCAGGAGATGATCTTCAGCTCTTCGATGGGCTTGCCCATCAGCTCGGCGCAGCGGGCGGAGACGTAGCGGTGAGAGGTGCCGTGGAAGCCGTAACGGCGGATGCCGTCCTTCTTGTAGTATTCATAGGGAACGGCGTACATGAAAGCCTTGCCGGGCATGGTCTGATGGAAGGCGGTGTCAAACACGGCGACCATCGGCACGTCGCCCATGACGGCCCTGCAGGCGTTGATGCCGGTGATGTTGGCCGGGTTATGCAGCGGCGCAAAGGGGATGCATTCCTCGATCGCTCCCATGACCTCGTCGCTGATCAGCACGGAGGAGGCGAACTTCTCGCCGCCGTGGACGACGCGGTGGCCGACGGCGTCGATCTCCTTCATCGAGCCGACAACGCCGTATTCCCTGCTCGTCAGCTTGTCGATGACAGCGGCGATGGCCTCGGAATGTGTGGGCATGGGGACGTCTTCGTTGAAGACGGGCTTGTCGCCGACGAGCGGGCTGTGCTTGAGGTGACCGTCGATGCCGATGCGCTCGCACAGGCCCTTGGCCATAACGACTTCGCTCTCCATGTCGATGAGCTGATACTTCAGCGAGGAGCTGCCTGCGTTGATGACGAGAATTTTCATGTGTTTTGTTCCTTTCTATTGAAAAAATCGTTTGGTGTGCGATATACTAACATTATTATTTTAATACAACGCGGGGAAAAAGCAAGCCCCTTTTCGGATGAAAAAGGCGGCGAACGGGTTGAAAGCCTCGGAGGAGAGACGATGGATTTCATCGGCGTGGTGTGCGAATACAATCCCTTCCACAACGGGCACGAATACCATCTGCGCGAAAGCCGGGAACGCTGCGGCGACATTCCGGTCGTCTGCGTGATGTCGGGCGACTTTGTCCAGCGCGGCGAGGCGGCGATCTTTTCGAAATACGCCCGCGCCGAAGCGGCCTGCCGCTGCGGCGCGGACGTGGTGTTCGAGCTGCCGCTGCCCTGGTCGCTCGCCTCGGCGGAGGGCTTTGCCCGCGGCGCGGTCGGCCTGCTCGGCGCGCTTGGGGCGACGACGCTCTCCTTCGGCGCGGAGGCCGACCGGCCGGAGGATCTCGGCCTTCTTGCCCGCAGGCTCCTCGAACCGCAGACGATAAGCGAAATCCGCTCGCTCATGGCCGAGGATGCCTCCCTGTCCTTTGCGGCGGCGCGGCAGAAGACGCTCGAGCGCAGCTGCGGCCCGGCCGCTCGTCTGCTGGAGGGACCGAACAACATCCTTGCCGTCGAGTATCTCAAGGCGATCTATGGTTTTCATCCGGAAATCGCGCCATGCGTCGTCCGGCGGCAGGGCAGCGCGCACGACGGCGTCGGGGAGGGCTGCAGCCGCTCGGCCTCCGAACTGCGCGGGCTTATGCGCAGCGGCGAAGACGTCTCTGCCTTTATGCCTGCCGCGGCGGCGGCCGTCTTTGAAAAAGACGCCGCTTCGGGCTGCGGCATACCGGATCGCGAAGCGCTGGAGACGGCGATCCTCTCGCGGCTGCGCATGCTGGACGCGGCGCGCTGCGCCGCGCTGCCCGATGCGTCCGGCGGATTGGGAGAGCGCCTGTATAAGGCGGCTTCGGAAGAGCCGAGCCTGGACGACGTTTTTGCCGCGGTGAAGAACAAGCGCCTGGCGATGGCGCGTGTGCGCCGCAGCGTCATGTGCGCGGCGCTCGGCGTTGAGAGAGATATGGCGGACGGAACGCCGCCGTATGCCCGCCTGCTTGCGGCGACGGCGCGGGGGCGCGAGCTGCTCGGCGAGATCAAAAAGACTTCCGCCGTACCGATCGTGACCAAGCCGGCATCCGTTCGGGAGCTGGACGCGCGGAGCGCACAGATCTTTTCGCTCGGCGCGGCGGCGCACGATCTCTACGTACTGGGCTGCCGTGCCGCGGAGGAACGCCGCGGCGGCGCCGACTGGCGCGCGGGCCCGCGCATCGTGGAATAAAATAAAAGGATAGAAAACCGGACGACCGAGGTCGTCCGGTTTGTGCTTATGGGTATTTCTCAGCCGGCCGCGCCGATGCGGTATTCACCGTCGACGAGCAGCTCCGTGTCGAAGAACACGCCGCTGCAGTTGTTGAGAAACAGGCCGTTGAAGCCGTATTCGCCGCCACAGTTCGTGACCGAGCAGCCTGTGAAGACTGCGTCCTCCACGTTGTCGAGCTGCGCGCCGAGATAACTGCAGTCGTAAATGTTCGACTCGCTGACGACCAGATCGGAGCAATTGTCCGCGCAGATCCCGATCACGCCGCAGCCGAAGAGACCGCAGCGCTCGATCGTCGCGCCGGTGCAGAGCATGAGCTCTACCACGTTGCCCGCGCAGTAGCCCGGCTCGATGCGGTGGCCGAGAGTCATATCCGTCAGAGAGATATCCCGGCAGTTTTCGAAATACAGCACGTCCGCGTAGCGCGGAACGGCGGAGAGCAGCGTGACGCCCATCCCGCCGCCGACGAGCGCGAAGCCGTCGAGATCATGCAGGACGAGCCCCGGACCGTCGTAGGTGTCGATCCAGGCGTAATACAGCCCGCTGCCGCTGCCGTAATCCGAGGCCGTGGAGAGGTCGAATTCCTCGCCGTCAAGGTAGACCGTCGTGTGCGGGGCGATCGCGGCAAGCAGCTCGTCCACGGTGCTGACGTGGACCTCCGCCTGTTCGCCGTCCCATGCGGGAGCCGGAGCGGGCGCGGACTGGGACAGATCGCCCGGCGTCACATAGGTCTCGTTTTCGATATCGCCCGGCGTCACATAGGGCGCGGGGCCGATGTATTCGCCCTCGAAGGGCTTGCGCTCCATGCGTGTGAAATCCGCAAAGCTCACGAGCGCCTTTCCGCTTCCCGTCACGGCGAAGCAGTTCTCGGTCGCATAGCATTTTCCAAACTCGTTGTCCGCAAGCGCACAGCCGCTTACCGTGACGCCCCCGTCATAGATGCGGAAGAGCGCTTCGGAGAAGCTGTTCCCCGACGCCTCGCAGCCGAGCAGACAGACGGAGGAGGAATTCATTTCGTCCAGAAGACAGCTGTTCTTCCCATCGCGGACCTCGCTGTTGATCAGCGCGAAGCCGTTGCAGCTCGCCACGGACAGCGCGGCGATGCCGTAACCCTGTCCGCAGCGGAGGATCGCGCAGTCACGCGCCTGCACGTTGGTGCACAGCGTGGCGTTCACGGCTGCGGCCCGGCAGTCGCGCATCGTGCAGCCCTCGAGAAACAGCCGCGTACATTTCCAGGCGTTCACGGCGGTCACGCCGCAGCCGAAGAGGTCGCAGCTGCGGACCGTGACGTCCTCGCAGCTGTCGCAGTACAGCACGTCGCCGCTGCAGAAGCCCGGCTCGCCGCGATGGCCGAGCGTCAGGCCCTCAAGCGTCACATCCCGGCATCCGCGCAGCGTCAGAACGTTCGCGGAGGCCGCGCCGGTCGTCAGCTGCGTCCCGCCCGCGCCGCGGCCGCGGATCGTAAGGCCCTCAAGGTCCCGGATCACAAGCGCGTATTCGTCCCATCCGATCTGCTCCCAGGTATAGGCGCCGGCGGAATAGGAAAAGCCGTAGTCCGGCGCGTGGTCAAGCGCGAGCTGCTCGGCGTCGATCTCGATCACCGCGCCAGGCGCGAGCGCGTTCAGCAGCCCCGTGACGTCCGTCACGACGACGGCCTCCTCCGAATCGGCGGCGGGAGCGGGCTGTTCCGTCGGCGCGTCTGTCTCAGCAGGCCCGGCCTGCGGAGCGCCGCAGCCGGCAAGCAGCGCCGCCGCGAGCAGCAGCGCGAGAAGTGTTTTCAGATTCTTCATTCCGATCACCCTTTCATGCAGGTCTCTTTGCCCCCCTATTATCCGCAAAAACACCGCGCGCGTCAAGCGTACGGCAGCGCTTTAAGAATTCTTCATTCTTCGTTTACAGCTACGGAGAATTATGGTATGATACATATCCGGAAAAATGTTCGGAAGGCGCGGAAGAGGGTCATGTTTGAAAAGCTTGAACGGCTGAAAAAACAATACGAAGAGCTCACGGCACGCATGGATCGGCCGGAGGTCTATTCCGACGCGGCGGCTTTTGCCGCCTGCGAGCGCGAGGCGCGCGAGCTGCGTCCCCTTGTCGAAAGCTACCGCGCCTGGATCGCAGCCGGAGAGGACATGGACGCTGCGACGGAGCTCGGCGATGAGGAGGAATTCCGCGCCGCGAAAGCCGCGCGCGAGCGCCGGGAGAAGGAGATCCGTCTTCTGCTCCTGCCGAAGGACCCCAACGACGGCAAGAACGTCATCATGGAGATCCGCGGCGGCGTCGGCGGGGAGGAGGGCATGCTTTTTGCCGCCGACCTCTTCCGTATGTACGCGATGTACGCCGAGCGAAAGGGCTGGCGCGTCGAGGTGGCGAACTCCAGCGAGACCGAGCTGGGCGGCTACAAGGAGATCAGCTTCATTGTCGAGGGCGAGGGCGCCTGGTCGCGGCTGAAATTCGAGGCCGGCGGCCACCGCGTCCAGCGCGTCCCGGTCACCGAATCCGGCGGGCGCATCCACACCTCTGCGGCCACGGTCGCCGTGCTGCCCGAGATCGGAGAAGTGGACTTCCGCCTCGACCCGAATGATCTGAAGATAGACACCTACCGCTCCTCCGGCGCGGGCGGCCAGCACGTCAACAAGACCGAGAGCGCCATCCGTATCACTCACCTGCCCACCGGCACGGTGGTCGAATGCCAGGACGAGCGCAGCCAATACAAGAACAAGGACCGTGCGATGCAGATCCTGCGCGCCAAGCTCTACGAGACGGAGCAGGAAAAGCAGCGCAGCGCCGTCGCGGCCGAGCGCCGCAGTCAGATCGGCAGCGGCGACCGCAGCGAGCGCATCCGCACCTATAATTTCCCCCAGAACCGTGTGACCGACCACCGTCTCAGCGGTGAGGGAAGGAGCTTCAATATCAGCTCGATCATGAACGGCGACCTCGACGCGCTCATTGACGCGCTCGTTACCGCCGATCAGGCCGAGCGTCTTGCCGCACAGAGCTGAACAGACCGGGAGCAGAGGATGAAGACACAGATCTTTACAGGCGAGCTTGCCGGCGCGGCGGAGATCATCCGCGGCGGCGGCCTTGTCGCCGTACCGACCGAGACGGTCTACGGACTGGCCGGGAACGGCCTTGACGCCGCAGCGGTCGAAAAGATTTACGAGGTCAAGGGCCGTCCGGCCGTCAAGCCCCTGTCGCTGATGGTGCCGGACGCGGAGAGCATGGAAAAGTACTGCCTCGGCGTCCCTCCGCAGGCAAAGACGCTTGCCGCGCGCTTCTGGCCCGGCCCGCTGACGATCGTACTCAAGGCGAGAGAAGAGATCCCGCCCGTCGTGCTTGCGGGAGGCGACACGGTGGGGCTTCGATGCCCGGATCATCCGAAAACGCTCGAGCTCCTGCGTATGACCGGACTTCCCTTCGCCGCGCCCTCGGCCAACCCCTCGGGCGAGGAGAGCCCGAAGGATGCAAGCAAGGTGCTTGCCTACTTCGACGGGCAGATAGAAGGCGTGATCGACGGCGGACCCTGCGGCCTCGGGCGCGAATCGACGCTGATCTCGCTCGCCGAAGCGCCGTATCGCATCCTGCGCCGCGGCGCGCTGGGAGAAGAGGAGATCGCCGACGCTCTCGTCGGCGGCATGACGGTCGTCGGCATCACCGGTCCGAGCGGCAGCGGCAAGACCACCGCGCTGAAGACGCTTGAGGACTTCGGCGCGCTTGTGATCGACTGCGACGCGCTCTATCACGAGCTGCTCGCGAATGACGACGCGCTTGTCGCCGCGCTTTCCGAACGTTTTCCCGGCGCGTACAAAAACGGCGCGATCGACCGCCGCGCTCTGGCTGCGCTGGTCTTCTCCGACCCTGCGGCGCTCGCCGATCTCAACGCGATCAGCCACCGTTTTGTCCGCGAGGAGGTCGCGCGCCGTCTGCGCGATCGGGCGATGTGCGGCGAAACGCTCGCCGCGCTCGACGCGATCGAACTGATAGACGGCGGTCTCGGCGAGCGCTGCGACTGTGTGCTCGGCGTGCTTGCCGACCGCGGGACGCGCATCGCGCGCATCATGCGCCGCGACGGCCTGAATGAAAAACAGGCCGCGGCGCGCGTCGGAGCGCAGAAGAGCGACGCTTACTTTATAGAAAAATGTGATCACATCCTGTATAATAACGGGGATGAGGATCAGTTTTCCGATATCTGCAGAGATTTTTTTACGGAGGTCTTGAAAAACCATGGATGAACTCAGAGAGAAGCTTTTCTACGAGCAGAAGAACGGGTATGACCTGATCGACACCGCCGAGCGCGTCAAATGCGAAGCATACTGCGCGGATTATATCCGCTATCTCGACGCCTCCCGCACCGAGCGTGAAGCCGTGAAAAACGCCATCGCAGAGGCCGAGGCAAAGGGCTTCACAGAGTACGTCCCGGGCATGAAGCTCGTCCCGGGCATGAAGATCTATCAGAATAACCGCGGCAAGGCGCTGACGCTCGCCGTGATCGGCAAAAAGAGTCTCGCCGAAGGCGCGGTCATCGCCGGCGCGCACGTTGACGCGCCGCGGCTCGACCTCAAGCAGGTCCCGCTGTACGAGAGCGATGAGATGTGCTATTTCCGCACGCATTATTACGGCGGGATCAAAAAATACCAGTGGGTCACGATCCCGCTGGAGCTGCACGGCGTCGCCTCGCTGCGCGACGGCAGCTGCGTCGAGATCACGATCGGGCGCGAGAGGGACGAACCGAAGTTCGTCATCACGGACCTGCTGCCGCATCTCGCCGCCGACCAGATGAAAAAGACGATGGCCGAGGGCATCACCGGCGAAGGGCTGAACATCCTCATCGGCTCCGTGCCTTATGCGGACGACGGCAAAGACCGCGTCAAGCTCGCGGTGCTGAGCCTGCTCAACGACCTCTGCGGCGTCACGGAGGAGGATTTTCTCTCCGCCGAGCTCGTTGCCGTCCCGGCCTTCGACGTGTGCGAGATCGGCCTCGACCGCTCGATGATCGGCGGCTACGGCCACGACGACCGCGTCTGCGCCTACGCCGAGCTCAAGGCGATCTTCGACGTCGAGGCGCCGGAGCGCACCTGCGTGTGCATCCTCGCAGACAAGGAGGAGATCGGCTCAGAGGGCGTCTCCGGCATGCAGAGCGCCTCCTTCGACACCTTCATGGAGGATCTGTGCGAGTCGCAGGGCGTGGCGCTGCGCCGCTGCTATGAGAAGAGCTTCTGCCTCTCCGCCGATGTGACCAACGCCTTCGACCCGATCTATCCGGAGGTTTCCGAGAAACGCAGCGAGTCGAAGATCAACTACGGTATGGGCATCTGCAAGTTCACCGGCGCGCGCGGCAAGGCGGGAAGCAGCGACGCCTCGGCCGAGCTGGTCGGGCATCTGCGCCGTCTCTTCGCGGCAAACGGCGTCGTCTGGCAGATGGCGGAGCTCGGCAAGGTCGACCAGGGCGGCGGCGGAACGATCGCCAAGTTCATGGCCAAGCGCAACATCGACACCATCGACGCGGGCGTCCCGGTGCTGAGCATGCACGCCCCCTTCGAGGTCGTCTCAAAGTTCGACTGCTACATGACCTACAAGGGCGTTCTCGCGGCCTACGCGGAAAAGGATGCCTGAGAGGCCGGCTGCGGCGAAGGAGGAAAAGCCATGCGTTTGCTGGAATCCGGAGAGATGTATCTCGAGACCATCCTGGTCCTCTCCAAAGAAAAAAGCGCGGTCCGGTCTCTGGACGTGGCGGAATACATGGGTTTTTCCAAGCCCAGCGTCAGCCGTGCGGTCGCCCTTCTCAAAAGCGGAGGATACATCACGGTCGATGCCGACGGCTATCTTGCGCTCACGGAGGCGGGATACGAGGTCGCGGACAAGATCTACGAGCGGCACACCGTGCTGAGCGATTTTCTCGCCTCGCTCGGCGTTGGAAAGGAGACCGCCGCGGAGGATGCCTGCAAGATCGAGCATGACATCAGCGACGAATCCTTCGAAGCGATCAAGCGTCTCATGACAAAGCTCTGAGAGAGCATGACAAAACAGCCCGAAAAGCTTCTTCGGGCTGTTTTTGTGTCTAAACGTCCTCGGAAAGGGGGAGAATAAACGAGAAGAAAACGCAAAGGAGAAGCGATATGAACATAGGAAACACAAGGGCCAGGATCATAAGATCGATCGGGCTTGTCCTGCTCGCGGGCACGGCGGCGCTCTCGCTGCACGGCGCCCTGCCGCGCTCGGAGGCAGTTGCTTCCGGGAAAGCGGCACCGCAGGAGAGGGAGACGGCGGCGCCGCTCGCGGCCGAGGCGGGGCAGAGAGCGGAGGCGAAGCGAAGAAAAAGCGTGTATACGCTGATTCTCGCCGGCATGGACGAGGTCAGCGGCAATACCGACACGATCCTGATCGGGCGCGTGGACGCCGCCGAACGGCGCATTGATCTCGTCAGCATCCCGAGGGACACTTATGTAAACCGAGACTGGGAAGTTCGCAAGATCAACTGCGTCTACACCGCGGCCAAAAACGCTGGGGAGGACGGTTTGGAGGCGCTGCGTACGGCGATGCGCGATCTCTGCGGCTTTGATGCCGACTGCTGTGTTGTGCTGGACCTGAACACGGTGGAAGAAGCTATTGATCTGATGGGCGGGGTTTATTTCGACGTGCCCTTCGACATGGATTACGAGGACGCGGCACAGGATCTGTCTATCCACATCCCGAAGGGTTATCAGTGCCTCAATGGAGAACAATGCGTACAGATCTGCCGCTACAGAAAAAATTATGTAAATGGGGATCTGGACCGCATCAGCCTCCAGCACGACTTTCTCGGGGCGGCTGCGCGTCAGTTCATCTCGCTCGGCGCGATCCCCAATCTGGCCAGAGTGGTGCAGATGACGGCCTCTTCCGCCGACAGCGATCTATCGCCGGCGAACATTGCCTTTTTCCTGCGCTGTGCGATCCAGTGCCGCGCGGAGGACATCCATTTCGGCACGATGCCAAACCGCCCCGCCGACGCGGGCGGGCTGAGCTACACCTTCGCGGAGAAGGACGAATGGCTGGCGCTGCTCAACGACGCGCTCGACCCCTTCAACGTGCCGATCACGGAGGAGAATCTGAATCTCGTCTATATCGAAAACGGGCTTTTTCGCTCGACCTCCGGCACGATCTGCGGAGAGAGCTATCTCTATCGGAAATAAAAAAAACCGGGGCTGCCATGCAGCCCCGGTTTCGGTTACGGAACGGTCAGTCGTCGAATTCACAGACATAGGCGATCCTGTCGCGCCAGCCCCATATGGTATTGAGATCGCCGCGGCTGTCCCAGTAGCGCCAGCCGCCGTCATGGTTCCAGAGGATGAGATAATCCTCCGCCGAACCGTCGCCGTCGATGAAGGAAGGCTCGCCCGGCGCCCAGAGGGACATGTGCCTGTCATTGGGATCCACGTTGGAATCGACCGACTCGCCGCGCTCCCAGACAAAGGTGTTGCTCGCAACGTCGCGGCGCGCGCCTATCCACAGGAATTCGATGCCCTGCTCGTCGGCCATTGCCGTGATCTTATTGAATTCCTCTCTGGTGTTGATAACGGCGAGATAGCCTCCGCTGGCCAGACACAGATCCTGCGCGCCGACCCAGCTCAAGGGCGAGCGCTCGACGACGTAGCGGTGCTCGGGAACGGGCGTGGGTTCGGGCGTCGGCTCGGGCGTGGGTTCGGG
Organism: Oscillospiraceae bacterium; assembly: GCA_017403885.1. Lineage (GTDB taxonomy): Bacteria > Bacillota > Clostridia > Oscillospirales > Oscillospiraceae > Limivicinus. Next base: position 21,619 of record JAFRDM010000003.1, on the reverse strand, counting down.
CGTCGGGGTGACCTCGACGAGCTCGGCCGTGGGTTCGGGCGTGGGTTCGGCCTTTTCCAGAGGCCCCCAGGATTTGTTGACAAAGCCGTTGTAAAGGAAGGCGACCAGGATCAGCGCCGCGCACAGACCCAGCACGACAAAACCGGAGCGAAGGCGGCGCCGTCTCATTTTTCGGGTGATTTTCTTTTCCCGTTCGATGCTGTTCATGAACTGGATCGCGGGGCGATTCACGACGACAGGCTCCAGCTCGGGGTTCTTTTCCTCAACGAGCAGGGGGATGGGCTCGCGTTTGGACTCTTCCGCTGCTTCTCCGGCGATTTTTACGTCGCTGTCATCCGCCTCCGCGGACACGACGGGAGCTTCCTCGACGGGAGCTTCCTCGACAGGAGCTTCCTCAACGGGGGCTTCCTCAACGGGGGCTTCCTCGACGGGGGCTTCCTCGACGGGAGCTTCCTCAACGGGAGCGGCCTCGACGGGGGATTCCTCGATGGGAGATTCCTCGATGGGCGCTTCCTCAGCGGGCGTCTCCGCAGAGGAAGCCTCTTCCGCGGCTTTTTCCTCTGCGGTCTCCCTGGAGACCATGATATCGAGCATCATGCGCTCGTAATCGCTCAGATCGCCTGCGGGCTTGTTGAAATACTTGCGGGCTTTCTCGTCCATGCAGATCGCACACCCCTTCAAGAGCATAGTCTTTCTTACTGATTAGGTTAACATATTCCCGTTTTGGTGTCAACGGAAAATCCCCTTAAGAATATGAAGATTGCGATCCCGAAATGAGAACGGGGACGGCTCGCAGAGCTGTCCCCGTTCGATAGTCGGGAACCATGCTTTTTGCGGTCGCTCCCGAAAATGACAAAAGCGGATCGGGGCCGCACGCAAAAATGTGCAGCTCCGATCCGCTTTTGAGGATGCGAGGGATGCGGATAGAATGCGCCGTCCTTCGTCGTGATCGTCCCGATCAGGGAGACGATTTCAAAAGTGCCGGTGAAACGCTTGGACAGATACTGCTTCTCGGTCGTCCTGTACGCGCCGACGGTGAACTCGTTGACCGCGCCAAGCCCGGAGACAGACGCGAGCCGGATCTCTTCCTTTCCCGCGACAACAGCCGGCTGTTCCAGAAGCTCCTCGCCGGGGTCCAAGCGGACGATCACCTGCGGGGTGCAGTGAGGCGTGATATATACCGTGAGCATGCGCCACAGCGGCGAGGTCGGCGGAAAGGACCACAGCGCCATCGCGCAGTATTATGAATTCCTGAGCGGCATTGAACTCGGCCGCCGAACGTGATAAAATAGCGACAGCCCCGGAACAACTCCGGGGCTGTTTCCAAAAGGAGCGGAGCTTATGAATCAAAAACTGCGTCTCGACGCCGAAAAGGCGATCTATACCGCCATCAACGCCGTATTGCCCGAAAAAGCGGTGACAAGGGCGCTGGCCGGAAAAGGATTTCCCGGACGGGTGTTCCTCGTCGCCGTCGGCAAGGCGGCATGGCGTATGGCCGCGGCAGCGCTGGACGTGCTGGATGCGCCTGTCGCGGACGGCGTCGTGATCTCCAAATACGGCCATCTCGGCGAACCGCTTCCGCCGCTGCGCTTCTTTGAAGCAGGGCACCCCGTGCCGGATGAAAACAGCGTTCGGGCGGCGGAGGCCGCGCTGGCGCTGACGGAAAAGCTGCGCTCCGACGATACGGTGCTCTTCCTGCTCTCCGGCGGAGGCAGCGCTCTGCTGGAAAAGCCGCTGATCCCCCTGGAGGAGCTGCAGGAACTCACCGGGCAGCTTTTGTCCTGCGGCGCGGACATCGTGGAGATCAACACGATCCGCAAGCGGCTCTCCGCCGTCAAGGGAGGGAAGTTCGCCGCGCACTGCGCCCCGGCGCGGATCGAGGCGGTGATCCTCTCCGACGTGCTGGGCGATCCGCTGGATATGATAGCTTCCGGGCCTGTCAGCCCGGACAGCGCCAATTGCGGGGACGCGCTGCAAATCGCGGAGAAGTATGCGCTTCACTTGAGCGAGAAGGCGCAGCGCTGCCTGCATACGGAGACGCCGAAGAGCCTTTCCAACGTGAACGTGCAGATCGTCGGCAGCGTGCGGCAGCTTGCCCGCGCGGCGGGGGAGGCCTGCCGGGCGATGGGCTACGAGCCGCTGCTGCTCACCGATCAGCTGGACTGCGAGGCGCGGGAGGCCGGGCGTTTTCTGGCTGCGATCCTCCGCTCTCATGCGAAGGACGGGAAAAAGCTTGCCTTTCTCGCGGGCGGTGAAACGGTGGTGCATTTGACAGGAAAGGGCCTCGGCGGGCGCAACCAGGAGCTGGCGCTGGCGGCCTGCGAGGGGATCCGAGGCATGCAAAACGCCGCCGTCGTCAGCGTGGGCTCCGACGGGACGGACGGCCCCACCGACGCGGCGGGCGGCTATGTCGACGGCGAGAGCTTCGACGCGCTCAAGGCCGCGGGTCTGGACTTGGCCACAGTCTTGAAGAACAACGACGCTTATCACGCGCTCGAAGCCATCGACGGCCTGATCGTCACCGGCCCCACGGGTACGAATGTGAACGATATCGCGATCGCCCTGCTGGACACGGAAGAAGAGTAAGCTACCCGCCGCAAGCCACAGAGAAAAATCTCTTTACGAAAGGCTGAAATCGACACAATTGCAATTTGGCAGGGCGTTTACGGGGGGAAATTGCAGATTTGCAATATTAGAGCTTGAACAGGCTTTCTATTCCCCAAAATCAAAAATTATTTGATTTTGGGGAATAGAAAGAGTATAATGAAGCCACAATAATCTCGGAGGGATCATGATGAAGCTTATCGAACGCACCACATATCTGGAAGAAATGAAGGATCTTCTTCAGACACCGGATATCAAGGTTATCACCGGTGTTCGCCGATCAGGCAAGTCCAAGCTGCTGGATGCGCTGGCGGCATGGCTGCAGGACAACGATCAGAATGCGAATATCATCCACATTAATTTTAACCTTACGGAGTATGAAGGACTGATGGAATACCATGCTCTGGAGGGCTATGTTGAGGAGCATTATCAGTACGGGAAAAACAATTATCTTATGGTGGACGAGGTGCAGATGTGCCCATCCTTTGAGAAAGCGATCAATAGCCTGCACGCGAAAGAGAAATACGATATCTATGTGACAGGCTCAAATGCCTTCCTGCAGAGCAGTGATCTGGCGACGCTGTTTGTCGGCCGCACCTATGAGATCCATGCGTTCCCGTTCTCTTTCAAGGAATACCTCGCCTATTTTCCCTCGGATAATCTAAACGGCAGCTTGACAAAATACATCACCGAGGGCGGCATGGCTGGTTCCTATCTGTATAAAAACCAGGAGCAGAAATACCGGTATATCAACAGCGAAGTGTTAAATGCTTTGATCGTCCGTGATATTGTGAAGAAATACCGGCTGAGGAATGAGCCTCTGCTGCATGAACTGATCGATTCTCTGATGGACAACATTGGAAACGTCACATCCGTCCGGACGATAACAGATACCCTTTCCTCCAATAAGGCAAAGGTCGATCATAAGACCGTTGGGAAATACATGGACGCCCTGTGCAAGGCTTTTGCCTTCTATCGAATACGGAGATATGATGTGCGCGGGAAGCGTTATCTTCGTTCCGAGGATAAGTACTACCTTGCGGATCAGAGCTTCCGGTTTGCCAGGCTGGGAACAAAAAACATGGACTACGGCCGCGTGCTGGAGAACATCGTTGCCATCGAGCTGCTCCGCCGCGGGTATGAGGTATATGTCGGCGTTCTCTATAACAAGGAGATCGACTTCGTTGCCATGAAGCAAGGCGAGAAACTGTATATCCAGGTCGCGAACGATATTTCTGAGCCGAAGACCTTTGAAAGGGAAGTAACGCCGCTGTTAAGTATCAAGGACGCATATCCGAAACTGGTGATCGCGCGCACTTATCAGCCGGAATACCAGCATGAAGGCATCCGAGTCATCGATGCCGCAGACTGGTTGAACGAGCCTGTTCCCCAAAAATGAATTTTTCTTGATTTTGGGGAATAGAATAAAAGAAAAAGCCGCAGGCTTGAATCTTTTGTGTGAAGAAACAAGCCCGCGGTTTTTTGCAAAAAGTTGCTCTCAGAAGGGGGCGGCACATCACTAAGTCCGTTATTTGGGACACCTTTTATGAGATAATGGCAGCATCCAGGACTATGACAAGGAGGTGCTGCGCATGGCGGAAATGGATTATTTACCCGGTGGGCTCAAAGAGCGGCTGGAGGATCTGCGCAATCGGCGAAAGCTCACGCTGAAAGAGCTGTCGGAGAAAACCGGCGTCGACTACTCCACCCTCAGCCGGATCGAAAACGGGAATGTGAAAAAGGTCGGGGACGATGTTCTGCTGAAGCTTGCCCGCTTCTTCGGCGTGTCCACGGACTTTCTGCTCGGCATCACCAATGTGCCCGACAAGAAAAACTATACGATCGAAGAGCTTGGTCTGGCACCGGAGGCCGCGCGGAATCTGTATACCGGCGCGGTGGACAGCCGCGTGATCAATTTGCTACTGGCGCACCCGGATTTCGGAACGCTGACGAACCGCATTGCCGATTATCTGAACGATACGATGGCCGCGGGTATCGCCGCGCAAAACCAGCTTTACGATTCTGTCAGCGATTTGATGATGCGGATCGGAAAAGAAGAAAAGTCCCTCAGACAGGCTGCGGTTACACAGTCAAAGGAAGCAAAGTTCCTGCGGCGGAAGCTCTATGCCGATGAGCTCGCGCAGATCGAATCGCTCTTCAAGGGCATCATGTCCTTTATCAAGAAATCCGCTCCGACCGGCAAGACCGAAAAAGCGAAAGCGATGACCAAGGAAGCCTTTGATCATATGGTGTCGGAGCTGACCAGGGGCGGGAGCGTCGCGGAGATTTTGAAAGTCAAGCCGGAAGAGATCACCGGGCTGATTGCGAAGAGCCTGGCGATCACGAACGGCGCTTCCGAGGAAGAACAGACGCTCGTCGCCAAAACGCTTCTGCCGTTCTTCCCTAAAGGCAAAACAGGATGAGCAGAAGATTTGAGAAGAGCAACGAAGCCCTGGCGATCCTCGCCCAGCGCGGCTGCGAGGTCGTGAGAGAGAAAGCTCTCGATCTTTTGCTCCGGCGCAACGAGGGCTTGATCTATGACGAGGCGCTTACATACTGGAACTACGTTCTGAGTTCTGACATTGACCGTTCGCTCACGCTGGACGATCTGGTTCAGCTCGGCCGGATCAAGTTCTGCGAAGCGCTCCCCGATTTCGATCCGCTGCGCGGCACAAAGCTGACCACGTTTATGATGGCGGTGCTGAACAATTATTTGATTGATACCGTCCGTCCGGGACTGAAAGAAAAAGAGAAAATCGGCGGCGAGTTTCAATGGCTGGATCACTACGAGGGCTCCGAGGATCAGCTCACATTTTTAGAGAAGTACATCAATCCGCGTCAGAAAAAGCCGGAGCCGATCCTACTGGAGAAAGAGCATCGGCGGGAGGTTTTTGATTCGCTGGACGGCTGCACGCCGCGGGAGAAAACGTATCTGGCTTACCGCTTTGGGTATCCGTCCGATGAGGAACGGACGAAGGCAGACACGCGGGATCATTTCAGCCTCAGTGAGACAAGAGCCGAGGATCTGGAGCAGCAGGCCTGCGCGCATTTTAAAGAAAACTACTGCGAGCTCCAGCGCGAAGCCGAGAAAACGCTGCGGCACGAAGAACCTGTTTACAAACCTTCCTGCAACGCGCCGCGCACCGATTCTGACCGCGGCATGATCATCCGTTGGGTTTGATGGGCAAAGCTGGAGAACCTGCTTTCATTTTGAAAGCACTCCGGGCGAAAAATCCGAAACGTGCTATCATTTTGCAAGCATCTTTTTGAGGAACGTCGCTGCGGCGGGACGGGGGATTTATATACCTCTTGTTCCGCCGGAAGCGCGGGCTGCATTTCATTTCGCCCTTGCTTCCTTGATAAAAACAGCAGCCAAACTCTGCTCATTCCTTCGCAGTTTTTGGCTGCCGTTTTCGGCGGGTAAAGGCGTGCTGCCCAAGACGGCGGCATCACCCCTTTGCCTGCCTCGCGGAACAAAAGGTATAACACACTAGACCTTGCGAGCAAGATCGTGTGCCAAAGGCAGGCCACCCTGCCCTCCTTTGGAAACCTCCAGGGTACCGGCAAAAGACATTTCTGAGCGTCAGACAGAAATACTTTTTGCCGGTATTCATTTTCCCCCGCGTGCCACAAAAATGCAAAATCGGTTTTTGTGACAGCGGGTGAAAATGAAAAAGAGGACGTCACGGGAGCTTGTTTTTTGCTGTTCATATTGCAGAACAACATGTTTACAAAGTTGAATTTCCGTTGCCTTGTTCGCTGCGTTATGGTACAATAAAAGCACTTCAAAACAACGAGGTGCTCACTATGCCGGTCAGCTACAACAAGCTTTGGAAGCTCTTGATTGATAAGAATATGAAGCGGACAGATCTCCGCGAGTCTGCAAAAATCAGCACGGGCACATTGGCGAAGCTCGGCAAAAACCAAGGCGTTTCTACAGACGTCCTCGTGCGGATCTGCCGCGCGCTGGAATGTGATATCGGCGACATTATGGAAGTACTGCCTGAATAGAAGAAACAGCAACATTTTACAGGGGGCCAAACATGACGATGCTTTGTTTTAATACCCGGCGCGGACGTTAAAGGATATGTCGAATCTTTTTTGTGGAAATGATACAGTTGTTGAAAGAATTAAGGAATAATTGGAGGGAACATGAAGTTATTTGAAATACCGGTTTATGCTATCTCAAGGGAAGAACTGGAAACACGTGTTCGTAAAGCGTATGAGAAACATAAGAATGATCATAGACTTTTGGGATTGTCAGAAAGAGAGATGAAGCAAACATTTGATCTGACTGCTTTTCCGTCAAGATTTGGGCGCTCCGCTGTGCGGCAAAGCTGCCTGCGCACATAGAGACAGCGGTTTTTCAGATCCACATCGGTTTTGGCGAGACCACAGAGCTCGCTGACGCGAAGCCCTGTTCCGAGAAGAATCACGATGTCATCGTAGTAATTGTCGTTCCCATAGTCTTTGATAAAAAGTGAGATATTTTTCCTGCTGTTCTTTCGTCAGGGGAATGCGATCCTGACTGTCATCGGGGATCAGATCCGAAAGCTTGAATTTGAACGGGTTCTTCCTCAAAATATCATCTTCGACAGCCATTTCAAAGGCGGGCCTGAGGACGCTGTGCAGAACCGTAATCGTGTTCTGCTTCAGACCGTCGTCGTGCAATTCAACAAACCATGCTTCTCTGAATATATTGTTTACATTACTTTCTCGGTTTTTCAAGTGTTTTCTCAAAAAATTCCAGTCGGGAGCAAGTCCCGACTGGTTTGTCGTTTATTCGAGCTGATCGTCCATCCATTGGAGCAGCTTTTCCTTGGGGACTACCAGCCTGCGGCCGATGTGCAGCGTGGGAAAGCCCTCGCTGTGCATCAGCGTGTAGGCAGAGTTCTTGGCGATGCCGAGGATATCCGCCACCTCTTGGGCGTTCAGCGTATAAGGCATATTTGCAATATCGGAGTTAGTCAAACACATCACCTCTTTCCCGATTCAGCTTCTTGCCGGAGTACATGAACATGATCTCTGGCGGGATCTTTTGGAGCGTACGTTCCAACTCAAGATAAAGGAATACTATGATCCGTTTACGGGAGAAGAGTACCCAACAAGAAATAGCGATAAGATCAATCCGTTTACGGATCGCAAGAAAAATAAAGCGAACTAAAACAGCCCCTTGAGGGGCAGCCCGAAAAAGTCTGCGGTTGGCAAACCTTTCGGGCCCCTTTAGGGGCTGCTGGTAACATGCCCTTCTAGGGCTTAATCAAGCCTCCGGCTTAGCCGGAGGTCTTGACTCTCACGGTTTCTCTCGCTTCGCTGACGGCGCAGCTGCAGGCGGCGGGCCGCTCACATCCCGGCCGACAGGCGCGCCTCCGCTTTGCGCAGGACCTCACGCACCTGGGGATAGCTGATGCAGGGCTCTGCTTCCTCGTAGGGGAGCCATTCCAGCTTCTCCACCTCGCCGGGCTGCGGCCGAAGCGCCCCGGCAGCGGGCCGGGCAAGGAAATAGACCACGGTCTTCTCCACGCCGGGCTTGGGGGAGTAAACCGCGATCTCCCGGAAGCTGGTGTCCAGCAGCACCTCCAGACCGGTCTCCTCCCGGATCTCCCGCAGCGCGGTCTGTACCTCGGTTTCGCCGCCCTCGACGTGGCCCTTGGGGATCACGGACTTCCCGGACGGCGTCCGTTCGATCAGATACAGTCTTTGCCCCTGCCTCATCGTGAACACCACGGCGCCGCAGGATTTTTCATACTTCATGCGTCTCCCTCATTCCGCCGGGCCAAGGAGCTGATAGTTGCGCGAGCGGAGCAGACGCGCCATCTCCATCGAGTCGCTGGGCAGCCGTTGGGACAGGATACCCGCCCGGGCGATATCTTCCGTGCGGTGACAGTCGGACCCGGCGATGGCGATCAGCCCGAACTCCCGGGCGTAGTCCGCGGCCAGCGCGTTGCGGCTTTCGTGCCGGGGATTGCCGTTGAACACCTCGACGCCGTCCAGATACGAGGCGATGGCCGGGGTGCAGGCATGCCGGTAGGGGTGCGCCTGGATCAGCAGCGCGCCCTGGCCGCGGGCGATGGGGGAGAAGGCCGCGATCCCCATGCGGAAAACCTCCTCCGGCTCGCGCAGCAGCTCGTCCCGCCAGCCGTAGAGCAGGTAGTCGTTTTCGCTTTCGTCAAAGCGCAGCTCGGCCCCGCGGAACACGCGGATGCCCTGCTTTGCCCCTTCGTCCCGGACACGGCGGTAGCCCTCCAGAAAAGCTTCGACCTTGTTTTCCGGACCGGCGAGATCGATGCCCAGATAGTCGAAGGTGGTGCGGTTGTAGTGATCGGTCACGATCAGCGCGCTGTAGCCCGCGGCCTTGTAGCCGTCCACGATCTCGGCGGCCTCCAGATGGCCGCAGCGGCTGACGCAGCCGGTATGCAGATGGGGTTCGATTCGATACATGGCGCTTTCTCCTTATTCCGCGATCTCCAGCAGCGTTCCGCTGCTGCGGCAAAGGCTCCGCAGCGCGTCGGGACAGCCGGCGTCGGTAATCAGATGGTGGATATCCGCAAGGCTGGCGTAGCTCATCAGCCCTGTGGCCCCGAATTTGGCGGAGTCGCACAGGAGGATGCGCCGCTCGCTCTGCTGCACGGCCAGATTCTTGATTTCATAGTCCAGGTAGGACGAGACGTTCAGCTTTCCGTCCGCGGAAAGGCCGGTCGTGGCCATGAGAGCCTTGCCGAAATGATAGCGTCCCAGAAACTCCAGCGTGCTCACGTCGCCCACGGAGTTTGTCCGACGGTTGAGCGCCCCGGGCAGCACGATCAGCTCCAGGTTGGGGCGCGCGGCGGCCTGGGCGATGATGTGCAGGTTCCCGGTCACGATGGTGGCGTGGATCTCCTGCGGCAGCATGTCCAGCAGGTGCATCGTGGTCGTGCCCGCGTCGACAAACAGCGTGTCTCCGTCATTGACCAGGGAAGCGGCCTGCCGGGCAATGGCCTTTTTCGCGTTGGTGTGCAGGTTGGCCCGCTGGGCAAAGAGCGGGATTTCCTGCTGCTGTACCGAGCGGACGCCGCCGTAGACCTTGACCACGGTGCCGGTTTGCTCCAGAAAGGCCACGTCGGCCCGGATGGTATTCATAGAGACGGGGAAAGCCTCGCACAGCTCCTGCATGGAGACAGAACCGCGCCGGGTGATGTAGGCTGCCATCTCTTTTCTGCGGTTATCGCGCATGAGCGTACTCCTTTCGGCCGTTTTTTTTCCACTTTGCGGACAGTATAGCGCAATTTACCAAATTTGTCAACTTCATTGTGAAATCTGTTAATTCTAAGCATGTTATACAAAATAAATACCACTAAAACACCAATATTAATTGACAAGTTACCAATAACATGCTAATATCGCTGTGAAATCTACCGGGTGAAGAAGCACCGCCCGGCAACAAACACGAAAGAAAGCGAGGAAATGAACATGGCAAAGGTGAAGGTAGGCGTTGCGGGCTACGGCACCATCGGCACCCGTCTGGCAGACGGCGTTGCGCTGCAGGACGATATGGAGCTGGTGGGGATCGTCGGGCATTCTCCGTCTCTGGCCATTCGGGCCCTTGCGGAAAACGATATGATCGGCGTCAACGGCGTGGAGTACAAGCTCTATCTGGTGGACATGGACCTCAAGCCCAAATTCGATGCGCTGGGCATCCCGGTGGAGGGCGGCTTTGAGGAGCTCTGCGCCAAGGTGGACGTGATGCTGGACGCGTCTCCCGGCGGCACCGGCGCCGCCAACAAGGCCGTCTACGAGAAAATGGGCCTGAAGGCCATCTTCCAGGGCGGCGAGAAAAACAGCGTGGCGGACGTGTTCTTCCACGGCTACGCCAACTATGAGCTGGGACTCGGCAAGCAGTTTCTGAAGCTCACCAGCTGCAACACCACAGGCCTCATCCGCGCCGTGGACTGCCTGGACCGGAAGTTCGGCATCGAGAAGGTGGCCATCACGATCATCCGCCGCGTGGCCGACCCCGGCGACTACCACCGCGGCCTGACCAATGCCCTGCAGATGGACAAGGCGCCCAGCCACCAGGCGGTGGATCTGATGACTATCATGCCCCATATCGAGGCAACCGGCATCCTTGTGCACACCCCCGTGACCCATGGCCACATTATTACCGTGTTGGCCACCGCGAAGGACGGAAAGAAGATCACCCGCGAGGAGGCCATCGAGGCCTTCCGCGCCCACCCCCGCATCCGCACCGTCACCATCGACGAGGGCTTCAAGGGCAACGCCAGCTTCTTCAAGTATGCCCGCGACCTGGGCAACCGCCGCGCGGACATGTACGAGATCGGCCTCTGGGAGGACAGCGTGGTGGAGAGCGGCAACGATATCATGTTCGCCATCCATATCCCCCAGGAGAGCGTCACCATCCCCGAAACACTCGACGGCGTGCGCGCAGTGATGCAGATGCAGCCCAGCAGCGAAGAAGCGACAGCCGCCACCAACCGCAACCTGAAGATCGGCCGCTTCAAGAAGTGAGGCGCGGCCATGCGATTTGGGATCAGAACCCTCGATGAGCTGGACCTGGGCGGCAAGACCGTCCTGTGCCGGGTGGATATCAACCAGCCCGTGGACAAAACGAAGGGGACGCTCAAGAGCATCAACCGCATCCGGGCCTGCGTGCCCACGGTGCGGGAGCTCTCGGACAAGGGCGCCAGGGTGGTGCTCCTGGCCCACCAGGGCAGCGACATCGAGTATAAGAATTTCTACACCACGAAGCCCCATGCCGCCGTGCTGGCAGAGCTGCTGGGCCGGGAGGTCAAATGGATCGACGACGTCTGCGGCCCCGCCGCCCGCGCGGCGATCCGGGCGCTGAAGGACGGCGAGATCCTGCTGCTGGACAACGTGCGTTTCGTTGCCGAGGAACAGACGCTGTTTGAAATGAAGCTGCGTCTGACGCACGAGCAGCAGGCGAAAACCCTGCTCGTTGAAAAACTGGCGCCGCTGGCGGACCTCTATGTGTGCGACGCCTTTGCCGCCGCCCACCGCGATCAGCCTAGCCTCTGCGGCTTTGAGCAGGTGCTGCCCTCGGCGATGGGCCGGCTGTTCGAAAAAGAATACTGCACCGTCTCCGAGGTGATGGAGGCGCCTGTCCGCCCCTGCGTATTCGTGCTGGGCGGCGCCAAGATCTCCGACGCCTTTCTGATGATGCAGACCGTGCTCTCCCGCGGCGTGGCGGACACGATCCTGACCGGTGGCCTCGTGGGGAACATCTTCCTCACGGCGCTCGGCCGGGAGATCGGGCAGGGCAGCGTGGACTTTATCCTGAAATCCAACTACGGCGAATACATCGACCGGGCCAAAGAGCTCTATGCGCAGTACGAGAAAACGATCGTTCTGCCCGCCGATCTGGCCTGGGTGGAGGACGGTCGGCGCCGCGAAGGCCTGCTCGGCGAGGTCCCGCAGGACATCGCCGCGGTGGATATCGGCACCCGGACCGCGGAGAACTACCGGGAGATCATCCTCGCGGCGGGGACGGTGTTCGTCAACGGCCCGATGGGCGTGTTCGAGCAGGCGGCGAGCGAGTACGGCACCAAAACCGTTTGGCAGGCCATCGCCGATACCGAGGGGCACACCGTCCTCGGCGGCGGCGACAGCATCACCGCCACCGAGAAGTACGCGCTCGGGGAGAAGATGGACTACATCTGCACCGGCGGCGGCGCGCTGATCCGCTTTTTGAGCGGGGAGGAGCTGCCGGTGGTGAAAGCCCTGCGCCATGGCTCCGTGATCCCGCAGAAGGGAGAATGATATGGACGAATCCAGAAAACTTAAGGCCTTCGCGGCGGAAATCCGGATCGCCGCCATCGAGGCCATCCACGCCATCGGCTCAGGTCATGTGGGCGGCGCGCTGAGTATCGCCGACGTGCTGGCCGTGCTCTACGGCCGGGAAATGCGCTATGATCCGCAAAACCCCAAATGGCCGGAGCGGGACAAGCTTGTCTGCTCCAAGGGCCACGCGGGTCCGGCGGTATACGGCACCCTGGCGCTGAAGGGCTTCTTTCCCTATGAGGAGCTGAAGACCATGAACCGGCCCGGCACTCACCTGCCCAGCCACTGCGACCGGAACAAGACCCCCGGCGTAGACATGACCACCGGCTCCCTGGGCCAGGGCAGCTCTCTCGCCTGCGGCATGGCCCTGGGCGACAGGCTCCGCGGCTACGACAGCCGCACCTTCCTGATCCTGGGCGACGGCGAGAGCAACGAGGGCCAGGTCTGGGAGGCGCTGGCCTTTGCCGCGGCCAAGAAGCTGGGGAATCTCGTCGTGCTGCTTGACTGGAACAAGCGCCAGCTGGACGGCTGGACCAAAGATGTCTACCCCATGGGCGACTATGTGGCCAAGTTCGAGGCTTTCGGCTTCGACACCGTCAAGGTGGACGGCAACGACGTCGACGCTCTGATCCCCGCCCTCGAGCGCACCCGCGCCGACGGCGAGAAGCCTTACGCCATCGTGCTCGACACTGTAAAGGGTGCCGGCATCCCCGAAGTGGCCGAAAAAACCATGAACCACAGTCTGCCCATCAGCGATGAGCAGTATGAGCGATGGACGGCTCAGCTCAGGGAAGAGATCAAGGCCTGGGAGGTGGAAGCATGAAGATCGTATATGACGGCAGCATGGATCCCCGCCTCTGCAAGGCCGTGCTGGGCGAGCAGATCCCGGCTCTGGCCGCGGAGGACCCGGATCTGATCTATCTGGACGCGGATCTGATGAACTGCATCGGCACCGCCAAGTGGGCGGCCGCCAACCCGGACCGGGCGATCAACTGCGGCATCGCCGAGGCCAATATGATCGGCGTGGCCTGCGGTCTGGCTTCCGCGGGTTTCAAGCCCATCGTGCACACCTTCGGCCCCTTCGCCTCCCGCCGCTGCTTCGATCAGGTCTTCCTGTCCGGCGGCTACGCGAAAAACGATATTACGGTCATCGGCACTGATCCCGGCGTCACCGCCACCCTCAACGGCGGCACCCATATGCCTTTTGAGGACGTGGCTCTGTACCGCGCCGTGCCCGGCGCCACGGTGATCGATGTGACCGACCCCACCATGCTCATCAGCGTCCTGCGCCAGTGCAAGGACCGGCCCGGCGTGAAATACATCCGCGTGGGCCGCAAGCAGTACGCCCGTGTCTACGCCGACGGCAGCGAGCTGCCCATCGGCAGGGCCGTGACGCTGCGGGAGGGGACGGATCTTGTGATCTTCGCCTGCGGCATCATGATCCATGAGGCCCTGCAGGCGGCCGATGTGCTGGAACGGCAGGGCGTTTCCGCCGCCGTGGTGGATCTCTTCACCATCAAGCCTCTGGACGCCGACGCCGTCGCCGCCTGGGCGGAAAAAACCGGCGCTGTCGTCGTGGCGGAGAACCACAACCGCTTCGGCGGCCTGTGCTGCGCCGTCAGCGAGGTTCTGGCAGAGCGCCGCCCCACGCCCGCGGCCTTTGTGGCGGTCGAGGATGAGTTCGGCGAGGTAGGCCCCCAGGGCTACCTGCAGGAGCGCTTCGGCCTCACCGCCGCGCACATTGTCGAGGCCGCCCGGGATGTGTTGAAGAGGAAAGTGCAATGAAGCTGGATTTCGGAATGGGAACCGGCGTCCAGAGCGTGGAGGTCCCCGAGAACAATCTGCTGGGAATCCTGCGGGCCAACGCCGCCCCCGCCCCTCTCTCGGAGGAGGCGGAGGTCCGCCGCGCTCTGGCTGAGCCGACAGGGGCCCCCCGGCTGGCGGAGATCGTCCGCCCGGGCGAGACCGTGGCTATCATCACCAGCGACCTGACCCGTCCCATGCCCACGGCCAAGGTGATGCCCGCTCTGCTGGACGAGCTGTACGCCGCGGGCGTGCGAAAAGAGGACATCACCCTGGTCTTCGCCCTGGGCAGCCACCGGCACCAGACAGATGAGGAAAAGCGGAAGCTGGCTGGGGAGCGGGCCTGGCAGGAGATCCGCTGCGTGGACAGCGACCCGGATGACTGCGTGCATCTGGGGATGACAAAAGCGGGCACGCCCGTGGATATCACCCGCGCCGTGGCGGAGGCGGACCGCCGGATCTGTCTCGGCAACGTGGAGTATCACTACTTTGCCGGTTATTCCGGCGGAGCCAAGGCCATCATGCCCGGCTGCTCCACCCGCGCCGCCATCCAGGCCAACCATTCGATGATGGTGCGGCCGGAGGCCTGCGCCGGCGCGCTGGATTCGAACCCGCTGCGCATGGACATCGAGGAGGCCGGGGCCGTCTGCGGCATCGACTTCATTCTGAACGTGGTGCTGGGGGAGCACAAGGAGATCCTGCGGGCCGCCGCGGGCGACGTGAAGGCCGCCCATCGGGAGCTCTGCGCCTTCCTGGACACCATCTATCTCAAGCCCCTGCCCGCCCCGGCGGACATCGTGATCGTCAGCCAGGGGGGCGCGCCCAAGGATCTGAACCTGTACCAGACCCAGAAGGCCCTGGATAACGCCCGCCACGCGGTGCGTCAGGGCGGCGTCATCGTCCTGATCGGCTCCTGCAGGGAGGGCCTGGGGGAGCGTGTGTTCCAGGAGTGGATGACCACGTCTCCCTCGCCGGAGGCCATGGTGGAGCGCATCGGCCGGGATTTCCAGCTGGGCGGCCACAAGGCGGCGGCCATTGCGATGACGCTGCAGAAGGCGAAAATTTTCCTGGTCTCAGACCTGGAGCCGGATTTCGTCCGCTCCATCTTCCTGACGCCGATGCCCTCCGCCCAGGCGGCGCTGGATGCGGCCTTTGCGGAGCTGGGACCGGCGGCCACGGTGCTGGCCATGCCCTTCGGCGGCTCGACGCTGCCGAGAATCATCCCATCAACAGGAGGTTCCACTGATGTTTATCAGCTATGAAGAAGAGATCGCCCTGGTCAGGGGCATTCTGACCGCCTCGGACTTTCCCGAGGAGGACGCGGGGATCATCGCTAAGGTCATCGCGCACTCGGACTTCACCGGTGTCTACTCCCACGGCCTGTCCCGGCTGACCCGCTATCTGCGCCAGATCAAGGCCGGTTCTCTGAACAACCGCCCGAATTTTCAGAAAATACTTGACAAACAGGCCGTGATGGTGTTCGACTGTGATAACGGCTCCGGAATCGTTTCCGTAAACAAGGCTTACGACGAGGCGCTGCTCAAGGCGAAGGAATACGGCATCGCCATGGCCAGCGGCGTGCACAACGCCAACATCGGCTGCGGCTCCTACTACGGCTGGCGTGCCGCGGCGGACGATATGGTCGCCTTGGTCTGCTGCAACACCTATGCCTTCACCTCGCCCTTCGGCGGCGCGGACCGGCTGATCGGCACGAACCCGATCATTCTCGGCGTGCCGGCGGGGGAGGAGTACCCTATTGTGATGGACATCTCCACCACCTGCGTGGCCATGGGCAAGATCCAGGCCTGCGAGCGGGAGGGTCAGGCCATTCCTGCCGAGTGGGCCAAGGACTATGACGGCGCTCCCACCACGGACCCGTCCAAGGCCTTCTCCCTGTCGCCGATTGCCGGCCATAAGGGCTACGGCCTGGCCGTGATGGTGGACGTGCTGAGCACCATGTTCTCCGGCGCCTGCTTCGGCACCGATCTGGGGCTCTTCTCCAAGCTGGAGAAGGAGAACACCGGCTTCTGCATCATCCTCATCGATCCCAGAAAATTCATGCCGATCGAGGAGTTCAAGGCCCGGGTGGACCGCTATGTGCGCATGATGAAGGACGGGCGCAAGGCCCCCGGCGTGCAGGAGATCTTCCTGCCCGGCGAGATTGAGTACCGCAAGTTCGAAGAAGTGAAAAAGAGCGGCTTCTCCGTCAGCGAAGCGCTGGCCAAGGAACTGACCGAGCTCTCCGTGAGCCTGGGCGTCGTGGACAACGGCATCGACTTCAAGGGTCTCGTAGACCATTTCAACCGATAACAGAGGAAGGAGCAGACACATGTTCGATACCAAAAACGTCTTTCTGGGCATCGCGCCCATCGGCTGGTGCAACGACGACATGCCGGAGCTGGGCGCGGAGAACACCTTCAAGCAGACCGTCAGCGAGATGGCGCTGGCGGGCTTCACCGGCTGCGAGATCGGCAACAAGTACCCCAGCGACCCCGCGGAGCTGAAAAAGCAGCTGGATCTGCGCGGTATGCGCATCGCCAGCCGATGGTTCTCCTCCTTCCTGCTGACCAAACCCTATGAGGAGGTGGAGGCTGACTTCATCCGGGAGCTGGACTTTCTCGCCGCCGTCGGCGCCAACCGCATCAACGTCAGCGAGCAGAGCTATTCCATTCAGGGCAGGACCGACGTGCCCATCCTCACCGGCGGGCACAAGTACGTGATGAACGACGCCGAGTGGGACCGCTTCTGCGATGGCCTCAACAAGCTGGGCCGCGTGGCGCGCGGGCGCGGCTTCAAGCTCTGCTTCCACCACCACATGGGCACCGTGGTGCAGACCTCCGCGGAGACCGACCGCATGATGGCCAACACCGACCCCGAGGCCGTCTTCCTCTGCTACGATACCGGCCACTTCACCTTTGCCGGGAGGACCCGCTGACCATGCTGAAAAAGTATGTGGACCGGGTAGGCCACGTGCATCTGAAGGACATGCGCCTTTCGGTGGTGGAAGAGGTCCGGAAGAACAACTGGAGCTTCCTCACCGCCGTGCGCAACGGCGCCTTCACCGTGCCCGGCGACGGCGACGTGGACTTTGACCCTGTCTTCCGCGTGCTGGCGGACGCCGGCTATCAGGGCTGGCTGCTGGTGGAGGCCGAGCAGGACCCGGCCAAAGCCGATCCGCTGGAGTACGCCATCAAGGGCCGCAGCTACATCCGCGCGCATACCGGACTGTGAGGCAGCCCATGACCTACATGAACCCGAACGACCGGCTCAAGCGGGGCTATAACGTCTACATCGACGCGGACACGGATGATCTGGGCACTCAGATGGACGTTGGTCTGCTGCTGATGGAGGCGGGAGACGAATACGTGATCGAGGAGCCGGAGAAGGAATGCGCCGTGCTGCTCTTTGCAGGCGCGGTGGAGATCGTCTGGAACGGGGAGACCTGTGCGGCCAAGCGGCCGGACTGCTTCCGTTACGAGGCCTACTGCCTGCTGGCTCCGCGCCGCACAAGGATCACGCTCTGCGCGAAGGAGCACAGTGAGCTCTACATTCAGAAGACCGTGAACGAGCGGGACTACGAGCCCGTGATGTTCACCCCCGAGACCGTGCAGACCCAGCACGCCGGGGCCAACGGCGAGCTGATGGGCGCCATGCGCCGGGAGATCAAGACCTTCTTCGACTATGACAACGCGCCTTTTTCCAACATGGTGCTGGGCGAGGTGCTGAATTATCCCGGCAAGTGGTCCAGCTATCCGCCCCACCACCACCCCCAGCCGGAGGTCTATTTCTACCGCTTCGACTATCCCGACGGCTTCGGCGCGGGCTTTGCCAACGGCGAGATCTACAGGACCGGTCACAACGGCATGAGCGTCATCACATCCGGCTTCCACTCCCAGGTCACCGCGCCGGGCTACGCCATGTGCTACGCCTGGGGCATCCGCCATCTGGACGGCGACCCGTGGAGGAAGACCCGGATCGACGATCCGGAGCACGCCTGGCTCTGGCAGCCGGACGCCAACGACCATATTTTCAAAGGCTAAGGAGGTAAGGCTATGAAAACCGTGAGACTGACCATGGCGCAGGCTCTGGTCCGCTTTCTGGAAAACCAGTACATCGCCTATGACCGCATCGAGCACCCCTTTGTGGAGGGCGTGATCATGCTGCCCGGCCACGGCAACGTGGTCGGCCTGGGCCAGGCGCTGGGGCAGGAAGCCCATCGCCTGCAGGTCTGGCAGGGCAAGAACGAGCAGGGCATGGCCCACACCGCCGTAGCCTTCGCCCGCCAGTGCAAGCGAAAAAAGATCATCGCCGTCACCAGCTCCGTCGGCCCCGGCGCTGCCAACATGGTCACCGCTGCCGCTACTGCCACGGCCAACAACATCCCGGTGCTGATTCTGCCCGGGGACGTGTACGCCTGCCGCCAGCCCGACCCGGTGCTGCAGCAGGTGGAGCAGATCCACGATCTGTCCCTCTCCACCAACGACGCCTTCCGGCCCGTCTGCCGCTACTGGGACCGCATCGTCCGCCCCGAGCAGCTGATGAGCGCGATGATTTCTGCCATGCGCGTGCTGACGGACCCGGCCAACACCGGCGCCGTGTGCATCGCGCTGCCCCAGGACGTGGAGGGCGAGGCCTACGACTATCCCGTGAGCTTCTTCCGCAAGCGGGTCCACCGGCTGGCCCGCCGCCTGCCGGAGGCGGAGGCCGTCGAGGAGGCCGCAGCGCTGATCCGCAGCGCCAAAAAGCCCCTGCTCATCTGCGGCGGCGGCGTGCGTTACAGCGAGGCGCATGAAGAATTCCGCAGCTTCGCCGAGGCGACCGGCATCCCCTTCGGCGAGACGCAGGCGGGCAAGAGCGCCGTCGTGTGGGATCACCCGCTGAATCTGGGCGGCATCGGCGTCACCGGCTGTTCCGCCGCCAACGAGATCGCCAGGGACGCGGACATGATCATCGGTGTCGGCACCCGCTACACCGACTTCACCACCTCCTCCAAGTGGCTGTTCCGGGACGACGCGAAATTCGTCAACATCAACGTCTCCGAGTTCCAGGCGGTGAAGATGGACGCCGCCGTCCCCGTGGTGGCGGACGCCAAGCGCGCCCTGCCCGCCCTGCAGGCGGCCCTGAAGGGCTACAAGGCCCCCTATACCACCGAGGTGGACCAGGCCATCGCCCGCTGGAAGACCGAGCTCAAGCGCCTGGACGGCATCAGCTTCGGCCCGGACTACGTGCCTGAGGTCAATGACGCCAACGCCGCCTCCGCCTTCCGCTTTGCGGAGGATCTGGACGCGGCGCTGACCCAGACGGCCGTGCTGGGCGTCATCAACGAGGCCATCGACCCGCAGGACGTGGTCATCGGCGCCTCCGGTTCCCTGCCCGGCGACATGCAGCGCATGTGGCGCCCCAAGGCCGTGGACACCTACCACATGGAGTACGGCTACTCCTGCATGGGCTACGAGGTCTCCGGCGCGCTGGGTGTGAAATACGCCATCGGCGACCGGGACGTGTACGCCATGGCTGGCGACGGCAGCTTTGTCATGCTGCACTCGGAACTGCTGACGGCGCTGCAGGAACACAAGAAGATCAACGTCTGCCTTTTCAACAACGCCAGCTTCGGCTGCATCAACAACCTGCAGGTGGGCCACGGCAACGACACCCTCTGCACCGAACTGCGCTTCCGCGGCGAGGACGGCGCCCACTCCGGCCCCTTCATGGCTGTGGACTTCGCAAAAATCGCCGAGGGCTACGGCTGCAAGGGCTACACCGTCCGCACGCTCGACGAGCTGCGCGCCGCCATCGCGGAGGCCAAGTTCATCAAGGACGTGCCGGTGCTCTTCGACATCCGTGTGCTGCCCAAGAGCATGACCGAGGGCTACGGCTCCTGGTGGCGCGTGGGCGATACCGAGGCCAGCGAGAACCCGCGGAACCTGGCGGCATACGAGGATACCAAGTCCCACGTCGAAACGGCGCGGAAATATTAAGGAGGATAACACCTTGGATAAGATTCTGAAAATCGGTCTCATCGGCTGCGGCGCGATCGGCAAGGATCACTGCCGCCGCATCATCGAGAAGGTGCCCGGCGCCACCGTCGTGGCCGTCAGCTCCAACACCGCCAAAAGCGCGGACGATCTGGCCGCCAAATATGGCATCTGCTCCTTCGGCAGCGACTGCAAGGGCATGATCGCCGACCCCGAGGTGGAGGCCGTGGTCATCACCTCCATCGACTCCACCCATCACGACTATGTGATGGAGGTGCTCAAGCACGAGAAGTGGTGCTTCTGCGAAAAGCCGCTGAGCCAGAATGCCGCCGACTGCGAGGAGATCATCGCCCGCGAGCTGGAGATCGGCAAGCGCCTGGTGCAGGTGGGCTTCATGCGCCGCTACGACCGGGGCTACGCCGAGATGAAGCGCATCATCGACTCCGGCGAGATCGGTGCGCCGCTGCTCATCAAGGCCTGCCACCGCAACGTCTCCCAGGGTCCGGGCTTCCAGACCGAGAACGGCATCACCAACGTGGCCATCCACGAGCTGGACATCTGCCGCTGGCTGCTGGGCGACGAGTACGAGGACGCCCAGTGCGTGCGCGTACGCCAGAGCGCCAACTCCAACAAGGGCTACGACAACCCGCAGGTCGTGCTGCTGCGCACTAAAAAGGGCTGCTTCATCGACGTGGAGGTCCAGGTGGCCGACGGCTACGGCTACGATATCCAGTGCGAGGTGGTCTGCGAAAACGGCACCGTGAAGCTGCCTGACCCCTACGCTGTGGTGCGCCGCGCCCGCCCCGCCGGCTGGGACAGCCTGAAGCCCGCCGAGTGCATGCCCATCATGACCGACTGGAAGGAGCGCTTCATCGAGGCCTACGATATCGAGCTGTGCGCCTGGGTGGATTCCGTGCACAGAGGACAGTTGACCGGCCCCTCCGCATGGGACGGCTATGTGGCCTGCGTGGCCGGCGACGCCCTGAACGCCTCCCGCGGGACCTCCCGGTTCCTCAAGGTGGAGACCATAGAGAAGCCCGCGCTCTATCTGTAAGGCCTCTCCCAAAAACTGAATGGACGAACAGCCTGCCGGATCCGGTTCGGACCCTGCAGGCTGTTTTCGCAACAAGGGACAAGCGCCGCTTTGAAATCATCTGGAAAACGGAACGAAAATTGCCGAAGGGAGTCCGAAAATTTCCGCAAATTATTGACAACTGCTTGTGAAAAGGAAGGAAAAGACCTGTATATATATACAGGAATCAGCCTCCTGTTTCGTCATAAAACCCAAAATTCAGAAAAACATAAAAGATTTCGTTGACGCAAACCGTTATTTTGCTATAATACTATTGTATAGATTTAACGGAAACGTATTCGTAACATCCTCCAGGTGTTATTCGGACAGAAAGCGCAAATACCGCTTCTGCCGCTGCGGCCGGCCAATC
>JAFRDM010000017.1 GCA_017403885.1 Oscillospiraceae bacterium | reverse complement strand
GCCCCGGCCGTCACGCGCGCCTCCGCACGCCGCGCCGCCACGCAGACCTGCGCCCCCATCCCCAGCAGGCGCAGCGTGAGCAGCCTCGCGATCCTGCCCCAGCCGAGGACGAGCACGCGGCCGCGCCAGAGGCTTTTATCGCTCTGCGCCATCAGTACGCCGATCGCGCCCTCGGCGGTGAGCGCCGCGTTGCCCGCCGCGAAGTCCGGTCTTCGCAGCAGATCCTCCACCGCGAGCCCCTGCCGCAGCGCCGCGAGACAAAGGCCGTCCCCCAGCCTCCCGCCGAAGAGCCGCTGGCCCTGCCACAGCGCGCCGACAAGCTCTTCGGGCCGCAGCTTTTCCGCCGAAAGCGGCGCAAAAAGGAAACCGCCCGCCTCCGCGGGCATGGGCAGCACGACGCAGTCCGCGCCGTAGACGCAGCCCTGCAGACAGCCCGCTTTCGGAACGTCCTCCTCCGGCTCGGCGCGCTCGAGCGCGTATGTACAGACCCTGTGCCCGTCGCGCCGCAGCAGCTCCGCAAGCCGGACGAGCCTTGTATCACCCCCGACGACCGCAAATTTCAAACGCATCACCTCTTCCGCTCCATAGTATTCCGCGCCGGTCGCCGCGGTGTTTACTTTTTGCCCGCCGTATGATAAGATTTGAAGCGACGAAATACACAAAGGGGCGATCGAAATGAGCAGAGCAGACGAGATCTTCATTCAAAACTGCCGGGACATCCTGGACAACGGCGTCTGGGACACCGACCGCGAGGTGCGTCCCCGCTGGGAGGACGGCAGTCCCGCCCACACGGTGAAAAAGTTCGGCATCGTCAACCGATACGACCTCTCCGAGGAATTCCCGATCCTCACGCTGCGCCGGACCTACTGGAAGAGCGCGATCGACGAGCTGCTGTGGATCTGGCAGGCAAAAAGCAACAACGTCCGCGAGCTGCGCACCCGCGTGTGGGACGCATGGGCAGACGAGAACGGCTCGATCGGCAAGGCCTACGGTTATCAGCTTGGTGTGAAGCACCATTATCCCGAGGGGGACATGGATCAGGTCGACAAGGTGATCTGGGATCTCAGGCACAATCCCGCCTCGCGCCGCATCATGACCAACATCTATACCTTTACGGACCTGAGCGAGATGGCGCTCTATCCCTGCGCCTATTCAATGACCTTCAACGTCAGTGGGAACCGCCTCAACGCGATCCTCAACCAGCGCTCGCAGGACATGCTGGCCGCCAACAACTGGAACGTCGTGCAGTACGCCGTGCTGACGATGATGTTCGCACAGATCTCCGGCTTCGAGCCGGGCGAGTTCATCCACGTGATCGCCGACGCGCACATCTACGACCGGCACGTCCCCGTCATCGAGGAACTGATCCGCAAGGAGCCCAAGCCCGCCCCGAAATTCCTCATCGACCCGGAGGTGAAGGACTTCTATGCCTTCACGCGCGACTCCTTCAAGGTCGAGGGCTATGAATATTCCGAGTTCACCGGCAAGATCCCGGTGGCCGTGTAAGGAGTGAGATCTATGGACGCGATCGTCGCGGTCTATTCCGACTGGGGCATCGGCGAGCGCGGGACACAGCCCGTCGTACTGCACGCCGACCGCGCGCATTTCCGCGAGAAGACAAAGGGCGCGGCCGTGATCGTCGGGCGAAAAACGATGGAGGATTTCCCGGGCGGGAAGCCGCTCAGGGGACGGAACAACATCGTCGTCACGCGGCAGGCCCTCGAGATCGAGGGCGCCGAGATCGCCAACTCCACGGAGGAGGCGCTCTCCCTCGCGGCGAAGTATGAAAAATGCTACGTTATCGGCGGGGCCAGCGTGTTCCGCCAGTTTTTCCCGTATCTCGACCGGGTGGAGCTGACAAAGATCGACCTCGCCCCGCCCTCGGACAGTTTTTTCCCCGATCTCGACGCCGACCCCGGCTGGTTCTGCGCCGCGGAGGGCCCCTGGCAGGAAGAAGCGGGGATCCGCTTCCGCTTCTGCACATATGAAAGAAGGAGCAAAAAGGACCGTATGGAAGAAAAGCTGCGTGAATACGCCCGGCTCCTCGTCGAGATCGGCGTGAACATCCAAAAGGGTCAGACGCTGGTGATCTCCTCACCGGTGGACTGTGCGGGATTTGCGCGTCTCTGCGTCGAGGCCGCCTATGCCGCCGGCGCGCGCGAGGTGGTCATGCGCTGGGGCGACGACGCGATCGCCAGGCAGCGCTTCCTCTACGCCGCGGACGAGCTGTTTGACAGTGTCCCGGAATGGAACAGGGTCATGATGAACGGTCTGGCCGAGCAGGGAGCCGCCTTTCTCTCGATCATCGGCAACGACCCAGAGGCCTTTCTCGGCGTGGATCCGGAGCGCATGCTGCGCAGCAGCCGCGCGTCCGGCCGCGATCTCGCGCCCTTCCGCTCGCGCCTGATGGCGAACCGCAACGCCTGGTCCATCGGCGCGATCCCGGTTCCGAGCTGGGCCAAAAAGGTCTTCCCCGCCTGCGGCGAGGACGAGGCGATGGAAAAGCTGTGGGATGCGATCTTCAAGTCCGTGCGCATCACCGGCGCGGGCGACGCGGTGGAAAACTGGCGCCGCCACATCGAAACGCTGCGTTCCCATGTCGAGCAAATGAACGCATGGCATTTTGAGACCTTGCGTTACCGCAACTCTCTCGGCACCGATCTCACGATCCGCCTGCCGGAGGAGCATCTCTGGGCCGGCGGCAGCGGCGCGACCGGCGAGGGACAGGTCTTCATCGCCAACATGCCCACCGAGGAGATCTTCACCGCGCCGCTGCGCGACGGGGTCGACGGCGTGGTCTGCGCGTCGATGCCGCTGGTGCACAACGGC
Organism: Oscillospiraceae bacterium; assembly: GCA_017403885.1. GTDB lineage: Bacteria > Bacillota > Clostridia > Oscillospirales > Oscillospiraceae > Limivicinus. The sequence goes on along the minus strand of JAFRDM010000017.1, from coordinate 9,832 downwards.
AACGTCATCGAGGGCATCCGCTTCACCGTCAGGGACGGAAAGATCGTCCAGGCGCATGCGGACCGCGACGAAGAGCTGCTGAAGACCGCGATCTCCGTGGACGAGGGCGCCAGCCGCTTCGGCGAGGTCGCTCTCGTGCCCTACGACAGTCCGATCCGCAGCCAGGAGATCCTGTTCTACGACACGCTCTTCGACGAGAACGCCGCCTGTCATCTGGCCTTCGGCGACGCCTATCCGGAGTGCGTGCGCGGCGGCGAGGAGATGAGCCCGGAGGAGCTTGCCGCGGCGGGGCTGAACCACTCCGACACGCATGTGGATTTCATGATCGGCACGCGCGACCTTTCGATCGTCGGCAGGCAGGCCGACGGCACGGAGATCGAGATCTTCCGCGACGGCAACTTCACCTTCTGACCGCCGAACGCAAAAAGAGATGCGTCCTTTCAGACGCATCTCTTTTTTTGCCGTTCATTTTACCAAAACCGTACCGGGATAGTAGTGTGACAGGATCTCCGTATAATCCGCGCCCTGACGCGCCATCTTATCCGCACCGTACTGACTCATCCCGACGCCGTGGCCGAAGCCTGTGACGGTAAAGGTGAAAACGCCGGCGTCATAGGCCAGCTCAAAGGCCGTGGAGCGAAGAGAAAAGAGTTTTCTCAGCTCCTTTCCTTCGAGATCTACCCCGCCAAGCACCACCGAGGCCACCCGACCGCTCGCGTCGTGCCGCATGTCGCCCACCCATTCCTCCTCTGCGCCGGAGAAATCCGCCTCCGGATGCGCAGAGAGCAGCGTATCGCGAAAGTCGATCGGGCTGCACTGTACGACGCTTATGTAGTTCGGGACGTCCTCGGCCGTTTCGGGGCTCTCGACGCTCACGAGATACGGCACCGCGCTCCACACATCGGCGCTGTTCTCGGTCGCCCCGGCGGAGGACGAGTGAAAAGCGGCAAAGACCGCGCTCCCCCCGGAGGCAAGATACTCTCCCCGCGTCCCCTCGACGGCGGCGCGTATTTTTTCAGCGTTCTCATCGTATCGCTCTCCCCATTTCGCTTTGCATTCCTCCTCGCTCTGCCAGGCCTGACAGCAGGCGTAGTCGGTGCATACCTGAGCCGCGCCGTGCTTGGCAAAGGACGCGCAGTACATCGCGTAGCTCCGCGCGGCTACCGCCTGGGCCTTGAGGGCCTCCGGGTGGAAGCCGGGCGGCATCTCGGCGGAGACCACGCCCCGGAGATAGGCCTGCATGTCCATCTCCTCGACCGATCCGTCCTTTTTCAATACGGAGATCGTCTCCGGAGCGGGCGGCGGCGCGGCTTCGGTCGGCGCGGCAGGAGAGACGGAGGGGAGGGGCGCCTCGTCCACCGCGGGGAGCGGCGTCGGATTTGCCTCTCCGCACCCGTACGGCGCGGCGTGCGCGTCCCGCTCGCCCAGATTGGCAAGAAAGGGCAGGCCCACCGCGATCAGCAGCGCGATATAAGCATACAGAATGGTACGTTTCATACAGATCTCCCGGCTTGTCCGGCCCCGCCGCGTTCCGTAAGGGAGTACATCTTGACGGCATGGGCAAATGGGGGTAAAATTATTCTGTTATCATTCTATTAAAGCAGGTCGGAAAATATGCAGAAAGATGCTCTGGAAAAAACCTGTTATGTCGGCGGCGCGGGCGCCTTCGGCGTTTTCATCCGCTGGCTGCAGACGCAGGTCGCCTTTAACGACGAGGGACTGCCGGATCCGAGCGTGTTCAACGTTCTCGTCCCGGTGGCGATCCTGGCAGCGGGCGCCGTCTTTTTCTTTTTCGTCAAGCGCTGGCGCGAACGCCGCTACTATCTGCCCTCCGCCTTCACGAAAGCGCTGCGCAACGATGGGCTGATCTATGGCGCTCTGCGCTGGTTCCTCGGGGCGCTGATGTGCATCGGGGCGATCGCTCTGTTTGCCAGCTGCGAGGCGGATAAGAACGTCGGCTTCTATCGCGTGCTCGCCGCGCTCGGTCTGCTCGCCGGCGCGTCCTTCCCCTTCATCCTGCGTGAGGCCAACGAGGATGAGCCGCGCCTGAAGCTTGTCTGCGCGCTCAGCGCGGCGCCGATGCTGCTTTTCGCCTTTTGGCTCGTCACATGCTACAAGATCAACTCCATCAACGGCATCGTCTGGGCCTACGGCGTCGAGGTCGTGGCCTGCTGCTTCCTGCTGCTGGCCTTCTTCCGCGTGGCGGGCTTCGCCTATTCCTCGGCGGACGCCTGGCACAGCCTGTTCTTCTGCATGTTCGCAGCCTTCCTCGCGATCGTATGTCTGGCCGACGAGCGTTATATGGGCATGCAGCTGATGCTGCTCGCCGCCGCGGGCATGCTGATGCTCTACAACTGGATCATGATCTCCAATCTCAAGCGCAAGAAGGTCGACCCCAACGCAGCGGCCGCGGCGGATGCCGGCGGCTTCGAGCAGCTGTACGTCCCCGGGGAGAAAGACGAATGACAAAAATCCTGTTCATCTGCTGGGGAAATATCTGCCGCAGTCCCGCCGCAGCTCTGATCTTTACGGAGATGGCGCGGCGCGAGGGAGTAGGAGACGCCTTTTTCGTCGCCTCCGCCGGCGTCAGCGACGAGGAGGACGGCAACGGCGTGTATCCGCCGATGCGCCGCCTGCTGGAGGCGCGCGGGCTCGACTGCGCGGGCCATTCCGCCCGCATGCTGCGCCGCGGCGATTACGATGCCTTCGATCTGCTCGTGTGCATGGACGAGGCTACGATCGGCCGTACGCGCCGCTTCTTCTGCGGCGACCCGGAGAGCAAGGTCAAAAACCTGCTCGATTACGCCGGGCGGCCGGGAGAGGAGATCGACGACCCCTGGTACACCCGAGAATTTGACCGTGCCATGCACGAGATCGAGCTGGGCTGCCGTGCGCTGCTCGGCGCGCTCGGCGGCGCGGCAGACATCGATCTCTCCGCCTGCGGCGACCGCGAGGAGCTTTACGCCGTGCTGCGCGAAGCGATGGATCTGCCGGCCTGGTGCGGCAGCAATCTCGATGCGCTCTGGGACATGCTGACCGGGCCGGAATACCGCGGAAGGCGCTGCCGTCTCATCCTCCCGCCGGAGGATAGCCCGCTCGCCTCCTATGCCCGTCTGGTCGAGGAGACCTTCCGCGAAGCGGGCGCGCTGGCGGAATAAGAAAAGACCGTGAAAGAGTTCTTTCACGGTCTTTTCTTATCCGGACGAAAAACGGGAGATGCTTCACATCTCCTGTTTTTCATCCGCATCGATCTCCCGGAGGCTCTGTGCGATCACGCCGAGCTTGTCCGGCAGATCGTCGGGTAGGTCTGTCCCGTCCTCCGGCGCGTCTCCGCCGAAGGAGCACAAAAAGCGCTGCCACTCGCCGTCGAGCATCCTTACGGCGTCGAGACACTGCTCGCGCAGCTGCAGATAGCTGTCCTGCGCGGCACGGACGGTGCGCTGTTCGCGCGCCTCGCACGCAGCGGTCATCGCGCGGGTATTCTCCTCCGTCTCGAGCGCAATGCGTTCGGCTTCCGCGCGCGCCCCGGCCAGGATGGCGTCTGCCTGCTCGCGCGCCTCGGCGATGATCTGCTGGGAGATCGTCTTGGCCGAGAGGATCGCGTCGCCGATCTCCACACGGCCGCAGGCGAGGGCCTCTGCGCGTGCGCGCAGCGAGGCGTTCTCCTCCTCCAGCGCGGCGATGCGGCGGCTGAAGTCCGCGATCACGCTCTCGACCTTCGCGGCGTTATAATACTTTCTCTTCGCGATCTCCAGCCCGAGCGACTCGAGATACTCCTTTCCGGACGACATGAGCTCACCCGCTTTCTTTCTTATGACGAGATTATACCAAATCGCGCCGTCCATAGCAACAAAAAAGCGCAGCGCGGGTATGGTGTTTTTTCCCGAAAGCTGATATACTATCTTATTATGACATGCACACTCGATGAAAGTGAGGCGCAGTTCCATGGATAACGATCGCCCGCAAGGCAGAAAAAAACAGATCGGCGGCCAGGGCTCCGGTCTGAATCGCCGCGGCGAAGGTCTCGGCACCGGCCCGGTCGGCTCCGGCGAGGGCTTTCGGCCGAAGCCGAGCGGAGGTAAGCCCTCCTTCTCTGAAAACGGCGGCGGAGGGAATTACCGCGGCCGCCGCAGCGGCGGCGGAGGCGGCAAAAGCCCGCTTCTGATCATCGTTCTGCTGCTTGTTCTGCTCTTCGGCGGAAAGGGCACGCTCTCGTCTCTCCTCGGCGGCGGCAGCACCGGAGAGGCGACGATCGCGCAGCCCACGCCCGCCCTCGTGCAGACCACGCCCAAGCCCACCCCGAAACCAACGCCAAGACCGAATTCGGGCGTCAGCAGCTCCGTTCTGCAGGGTATCCTCGGCGCCTCCGCTCAGGACGACTGGAAGGAACCCGCAAATGTCAGCGCAGCGGTCAGCGAGACCGTCGCTTCCGGCGCGCGCGAAAAATTCACGGTCATCCGCGGAAAGGGCAAGGACGTCGTGACGATCATGGTCTACATGTGCGGCACGGACCTTGAGTCCCGCGGCGGCATGGCCACGAAGGACCTGCTGGAGATGACGCGCGCCAATCTCAGCGACAAGGTCAACCTGATCGTCTACACGGGCGGCTGCACACGCTGGAACAACAACGTGGTCAGTACCCGCTCCAACCAGATCTACCAGATCGTCAACGGCAGTCTCAAGGCGCTGAAAAACAATGCCGGCACCTCCTCGATGACCGACCCGGAAACGCTGGCGGACTTTATCGCATACTGCGCGAAGGGCTTCCCGGCCGACCGCTATCAGCTGATCTTCTGGGATCACGGCGGCGGCTCGGTCAGCGGCTTCGGCTATGACCAGCGATACGGCTCCAACAGCTCGATGACGCTGGCCGGGATCAAGCAGGCGCTCGAAAAGGGCGGGGTGAAGTTCGACCTCGTCGGCTTCGACGCCTGTCTGATGGGCACGCTCGAAAACGGCCTGATGCTTGCGAACTACGCGGACTACCTCGTCGCCTCCGAGGAGACCGAGCCCGGCACCGGCTGGTACTATACCAACTGGCTGACCAAGCTCTCGGCCAACAGCTCCACCCCGACGACAGAGGTCGGCCGCATGATCGTCGACGACTTCGTCGCCGCCTGTGCGCAGAGCGCGTCCGGCCAATCCGCCACGCTCTCGGTCGTCGACCTTGCGGAGCTGGCCTCCGCCGTGCCGCCCGCTTTCAAAGCCTTCTCCGAGTCGATCAGCGGCATGATCGCCGACAAGGAATACAGCCAGGTCTCCGCGGCGCGCAGCAACACCCGCGAGTTCGCCCGCAGCACCGCCATCGACCAGATCGACCTGGTGCATTTTGCGAGCAACATCGGCAACGCCGAAGGGCAGAAGCTCGCGCAGGCGGTGCTGGGCGCGGTGAAGTACAACCGCACCTCCTCGAACATGAACAACGCCTACGGCGTGTCCATCTACTTCCCCTACCGCAAGCTCTCCAACGTCGACAAGGCCGTGAAGACCTACGACGCCATCGGCCTGGACGAGAGCTATTCGCAGTGCATCCGCGAGTTCGCATCGCTGGAGACCTCGGGTCAGGTTTCGACCGGCGGCTATACCAGCCCCTACTCCTCGCTCTTCGGCGATCTCAGCCAGTACGGTCTCTCCGGCTCGGCCGGCAGCTATGGATACGGCTATCCGAGCGGTTACGGCAGCTCTTCCGGTTCCGGCAGCTACGGCGGCTCTTCCGGCGGCTCTTATTCCTCTTCTTCGAACGCAGATCTGATCAGCGAGCTGATCAACGCCTTCCTCGGCGGCGACATGGGTTCGATGTCCGGTCTCTCCGGCAGCACGGATTACCTCTTCGGCCGCTCGCTGCCGCAGGAGGACGCCGCAGCTTACATCGCGGACAACCTCTTTGATCCCTCCGCCCTGGTCTGGACCGAGACCGCCGCGGGCGAGCGCGTGATCGTGCTGAGTGAAGATCAGTGGTCTCTCGTGCGCGAGCTTGCGCTGAACATGTTCGTCTATGACGGCGAGGGCTTCATCGACCTCGGCCGCGACAATATCTGCGAGTGGACCGACGAGGGCGACCTGATGGCGCCGCAGGAGATGACCTGGCTGACGATCAACGGCCGCTTCATCGCCTATTACCACGAATACACCACCGGCAGCGGCGCCGACCGCGTCGATACCGGTTATGTCCCGGTGCTTCTCAACGGCGAGCGCGCCGAGCTTTTGATCTCCTTTGACAGCGAGGGCCGCGGTTCCGTCGTCGGCGTGCGCAGCGTCTACGCGGGCGAGACCGATACCGTCGCCAAGAGTCTGACCCAGGCAGGCGAGAGCGTCGATTTCAGGCATCCCTCCGACGCCGGGGAAGAAACCGTCGCGTGCACGCTCAAGGACGGCGACCGGCTCGACTTCCTCTGCGACTACTACGGCACGGACGGCAGCTATCGGGACAGCTATATGCTGGGCGATCCGCTGGTCGTGGACGGCGAGCTGAAGGTCTACGACGCCTATTTCCCGGCGGGCACGCAGGCGCTGATGACCTACCGCTTCACCGACCTGTTTCAGCAGCACTACTGGACGCTGCCGATCGAGGGATGAACCATGCTGATTTCTCTGATCTATTCCTTTCTCTATCTCGCGCCTAAGGCGCTGCTGATCGGCGCGGCGATCCTGCCCGCGGCGGTCCTGCTCGTCTACGTCTACCGGCATGACCGCATCGAGAAGGAGCCGGGCAGGCTGCTGCTCTCGCTGGTGCTCTGGGGCGTCGTGGCGACCTTCCTCGCCGTGGCGACCGAGACTGTAGGCTCGATCGCTCTGGCCTACTTCCTCCCCGGCGGCGAGAACAATCCCGCCTACCCGATCTGGATGTTTTTCGTCGTCGTCGCGCTCTCGGAGGAGGGCTTCAAGTATCTCCTTCTGAGATGGCGTACCTGGAACTCTCCCGCCTTCAACTGCCGCTTCGACGCGGTGGTGTACGCGGTGTTCGTCTCGCTGGGCTTCGCGCTGTGGGAAAACATCGGCTATGTGCTGGCCTACGGTCTCGGCGCGGCGCTGATGCGCGCGATCACGGCCGTGCCCGGCCACGCCTGCTTCGGCGTGTTCATGGGCGCGTATTACGGTCTGGCAAAGCGCAGCGCCAATCAGGGCGAAGCGGGACTGAGCCGCTTCTGGCGCTTCCTCGCGCTCCTCGTCCCCACGGTGATCCATGGTCTGTACGACTATATTGCCGTCAACGAGGCCGAAAGCGTCTCCACGACCTTTATCGTCTTCGTGCTCATAGTCTTCGTCCTGGCCTTCGTGCTGGTCAAGCAGCTCTCGAAGCGGGACGAGTACATCGGCTGAAAAGAAACCTACGAAAACAGGGAGCCTGCGGCAGCTTGCCGCAGGCTCCCTGTTTGTTTACGGGCTCATTCCACACGGATCAGTTCGGCGTTCTCGTCGTCGGAGGCCGCCTTTTCGCCGTGCCAGTGACCGAAGATGGCAAAGACCTTTTTTACGGTCTCCAGCTCCTCCGGGCTGGCGCTGTCAAGAAGCTCGAACAGCTCCTGGAACCAGCGCTCTCTGGCAAGCGCGGCGTATTCGCCGTATTCTTTCAGCCCGAGCGGAGAGACCTTTAAAATGATGTTCTTTCTGTTCCCCGCCTCGTGATACTTTTCGAGCAAGCCCTTGTCGACCAGCTTCCGTACGTATTTCGAGTAGGTCGCCTGGCTCAGCCCGAGCCGGTTGGCGTACCACTTCATATTTTTGTGCTCGTCGACATATTCCAGAATATGCTCCATGATCTGCACCTCATAGGGAGAGAAGGGCACGGGCTCGCCGAACATTTCAACCTTGCAGATCTGCGAATAGCCGTTCGCCGAGCGGTAAAAATCTCCTATGATCCCGCGGTAGGGGCCCATCCATTCCAGCTTCATGCTGCATCCCGATCCTTTCCTGTGCGGAAAAAGCGCTCTTTTTCCCTTTTTTGACAGTATATCATAGCCCTCGGGCCGGCGCAATTCCTTTCGTCTCGGTCAAGTTCCACAGAAAAGCGGATACATTTTTGTGGAACATAAATACTTGCCGCCGGAAACTATTTATTCTATACTGGAAGCAGTCCCCATACGGTTTCAATAAAAAGAGAGGAGAGCATATCATGGAAAAAGTCAAAAAGACCGCCAAGCTGTTCCTGTGCGTGTCGCTGGCGCTGATGCTGCTGTGCGGCATCGTTGTCAGCGCCGTTCAGACCTCGGGCGGCAAGGTCGTCATGAAGGAGCTGAACATCGAAACGGACAGCGGCTACACGATGTCCGCCTACCTGCTCATTCCCAAGACGGCGACGAAGGATAACCCCGCGCCCGCGATCGTCACGAGCCACGGTTATCTGAACAACAAGGAGATGGCGGACGCCAACTACGTCGAGCTCGCGCGCCGCGGCTTCGTCGTCCTGTCCATCGACCAGCCCGACCACGGCGATTCCGAGATCACGCCGGACTTCTTCATCCTCGCGCCGGACGGCGTGTATCAGGGCGTTCTCGCGCTCAGCCACATGCCCTTCGTCGACGCCTCCCGCATCGGCGTGACCGGCCACTCGATGGGCAGCTGGTCCGTCAACGCGGCGATCCAGACGGACAACCTCAACGAGACCCCGCTGATCGCGGCGGCTCTGATCCACTGCAACGACCCGCTGTACCAGGACAACGACGGCAACTTTGCCAACCCCTACGGCAGCCGCGACGTAGCCGTGATCTCCGCCGTGTATGACGAGTTCTTCGGCACCTCCGTCAGCGCCGACGGCCAGCCGCTGAGCTCCCCCTATTTCATGCAGACCGACACGGCCCAGGCCTTCCTGAACTTCGGCAAGGACAAGGCTGAGTGGGAGGTCCGCAAGGAGTACACCGAGTACCGCGAGGACGTGGACGGCAAGGACACGCTTCGCATCATCTACCGTCCGCCGATCATCCACCCCTGGTCCCACTTCTCCGCCCGCTCCGAGTCCTATATCTGCGACTTCTTCTCCAAGACGCTGAACGCGCCCAATCCCATTGAGCCCACCAATCAGGTCTGGCAGTGGAAGGAAGCCTTCAACTTCATCGGCGTGATCGGCTTCGCGATCTTCCTCTGCTCCTTCACGACGCTGATGGTCTTCACCCCGACCTTCGCCCCGCTGCGCGCGGAAGCGCCCGTCGAGCCCATGAAGGTCGCCGATAAGAAGGGCAAGCTGTGGTTCTGGCTGTCCCTGCTGGCCGGCGCCGTGTTCGGCAGCGTGATCTATCTGACGCTGCTCAATATCGGCAACTCGATGCCCGTTGCGCAGGGCGAGGCCATGGGTCTGGGTCTGTGGTCCACCTGCTGCGGCCTGTTCACGATCCTGAGCATGATCGTCTATTACAACGCCTATGGCAAGAAGCACGGCATCGATCTCGCCGACCGCGGCGTGAAGCTCTCCGGCAAGAAGCTGGGGCTGAGCGTGCTGCTCGCGCTGATCGTCGTGACGGTCGCCTATGCCATCGTCTTTGTCGAGGATTACTTCTTCTTCGCCGACTTCCGTCTCTGGACGCTGGCCATCAAGGCCTTTGAGGCGCCGATCCTGCGCTATCTGCCCTATGTGCTGCTGTTCTTCACCTACTACATCGCGATCTCTGTTGCGACCAACAGCTTCAACTACAACACCCTCGGCGGCAAGGCCAACGGCATCATCTGCGGCCTCTTCGCCGCGGCGCCCGCGCTGGTTCTGCCCTGGATCCAGTACATCACCTACTACAGCACCAATCACATGATGTGGTTCCAGCGCACGATGGCCGATCCGAACTATCCGATGTTCGTGCTGTGGCTGTTCCCGATCGTGCTGATCCTCTTCGGCTCGACGATCATC
>JAFRDM010000016.1 GCA_017403885.1 Oscillospiraceae bacterium | reverse complement strand
TTCAACGGCGCGCTGATGAATCAGCTGGAGCTCTGGCAGGCCCAGGTCACGGAGAGCAAGGTCGACCGCCGCCGCGACGGCACCACCGAGTATGATCTGACTGTACGTCGCCGCAAAGAGATCGAGTACGCGGAGATGAAGGCTTTCATGGAATCCCGGGAAGACGTCATCAGCGCCAGCAACAGCCCCATCCGCTGAAAAAAACAAGCCCGGGCATTTCGCCCGGGCTTCGGTCGTTATCACGGTTCAGCGCTTGCGGTAAGGCGCACAGGAGGAGCGCTCCACCAGCGTGGGGGAGAGGATGCGGTGGGAATAGCCCGCCTGCTCGTTCTGAATCTTGTCCAGCAGGGTGTCCACCGCCACCGAGGCCAGCATTTTCATCGGCTGCTCGATGGTGGTCAGCTCGATCCTGGGCAGGCCGCTGTCCCGGATGTTGTCAAAGCCGAGGAGGGACAGATCCTCCGGGATACGCAGGCCGATCTCCTCCGCCGCCTGCATGATGCCGAGGGCATTGGTGTCCGTGGCGGCGAAGATGGCGGAGAAATGACGCTCCTGGGCGAACAGCTGCTTGGCCAGCTGATAGCCGTACTTGATGGAAGAAGAGGAGAAGGTGTTGTTGCAGTAGCGCGGCGTCAGACCGTAGCGTTCGCAGGCCGCGGCATAACCCTCCGCGCGCAGCTGATGGGTGGTGCTGCCCCGGCGCCGCCCGAAGTACAGGATATCCCGGTGCCCCAGCCGGTAGAGATATTCCATGCCGATCTGCGCGCCGCGGAAATTGTCTACCGAGACATAGCTCTCCGGCACCTCCCGCAGGTTCTCGCCGATAAACACCGTCGGGATCCGGCTCAGATATGGGGAGAGCTTGTTGTAGCTCTCCATCCCGGAGGGAATCAGCAGCACGCCGTCCACCTGGCGGCCGATCATCAGCTCGAACAGCTCCCGCTCCTGCTCCGGGTCCCGGGAGGAATTGCAGAGGATGATGCTGTAGCCTCTGGCCCGGACCTGCCGGTCAATGTGATAGGCCATTTCCGACATGAAGGGGTTGTTGACGCTGGTCAGGATCAGACCGAGGAGCTTTGTGCTCTTCATCACCATGGAGCGGGCCACCGTGTTGGCGGTGTAGTTCATATCCTTGCAGATCTGCAAAATCCGCTCCCGGGTTTCTTTGCTGATCTCGGGGCTGCCCGTCAGAGCGCGGGAAACGGTGGAGTAGGAGACGCCGGCGGCTTTGGCCACGTCCTTGATGGTCACGTTTTTCATGTTCTTCTCCTTTCAGCGAAAATTTCCGGATGATTCTCGAAAACATTTTAAACCCTCTCTTCCAAAATGGCAAGAGAAATTTTGTGAAAATTAACGGAAATACGTCGACATCACCTGGGTTAATCCAGACAGGAATACCGAAAAAGGTTCCAATAAAAGGAATGCGCGGAAATTTCGCACGGCCAAAATGAAAATATCCGGGAACGGAAAGCGGACTTTCCGGGAATCCAACGAAATCGTTGCAAAAGCGTGTATATTATGCCGATTTGCGAATGAAACGGAACAAAATAAAGCTTGACGAACGCGGAAAACCGCGGTATCTTGGAAATGCAAATAGCGGAAACGTTTGAGTATATCGGAAAGGAGAGCCGGCATGATCCAAGCAGTATTGTTTGACCTGGGAGGAACGCTTCACCAATCCTCGGCGAGCCCGGAACGGGATCTGTGGTTTGCCCGCCGGCTGATCGAGCGCCTGGCCGATTACGGCGTCGCGCTGGAGGGCGGGCCGGAGCTTCTGGCGCAGCGCCTTCCCGTGAACAGCGAGATCTACAAGCACCGGTCCGAACAGGACCTGCGGGAGCTGCCCTCCGCCGAGATCTGGAGCCGGTACTTTCTGCGGGAATACGGGCTGGAGCGGGAACGGCTCGAGCCCTTCTCCGAAGAGCTGAGCTTCCTGTACGACTATGAGCGCCCCCGGGTGATGCGCCGGCCCCATCTCAAGGAAACGATGGAACAGCTCAAGGCCATGGGCCTGCGGCTGGGGGTCATCAGCAACATCATCTCCCGCTCGGTGGTGCGCCACTTCCTGGCGGAGTACGGGATCGAGGAACTGATGGACTGCGTCATCACCTCCGCCGAGACCGGCATCCGCAAGCCCTCGCCGGAGATTTTCCGCATTGCGGAACGGGCGCTGGATCTGAAGCCGGAGCAGCTCTGCTATGTGGGCGACACCATCTCCCGGGACGTGATCGGCACCCGGAACGCCGGCTGGCGCCTGATGATCCAGATCAGAAACCCCGGCATCGCCCATCGGGACGCGGGCTTGGAAAACGCGGGCTACGCGCCGGATGCTCTGATCGAGGATCTGGAGGAAATCCCCGGGATTTTGAGAAATCTTGATCAACGGAATCAATCAGCATAGAAAGGACGGACGGAAAGATGCAGAACCTGGAAGCCATTTTCTTTGATGTCGGCGCCACGTTGCGCTATGTGGTGGAGGACGCGGAGTTCGCCGCCGCCGCGGAAAAGGAGCTGATGGAGCTCGTCGGCACCACCGAGGAGCACGACGCCTTTTTCGCCAAACTGGACAGAAACTGGAAGGCTTACCGCAAGTGGGCCAAGACGGCGCTGCTGGACGTGTCCGAAATGGAGCTGTGGCTCCAGTACCTGTTGCCGGACTATCCGGCGGACCGGGTGGCGCCCAACGCCGCGCGCCTGACCCGCCTGTGGCGTGACCATGACGGCCGCCGCGTGGTGCACGAGGGCACGCTGGAGACCCTGCGCGAGCTCAAGCGCCGGGGCTACAAGCTGGGCATCATCGCCAACACCATCACCGAGACCGAGATCCCCGACTGGATGTGCCGCGACCATGTGGCCGACTGCTTTACCACGGTGATCCTCTCCTCCAAGGTGCGCCTGCGCAAGCCGGACCCGGCCATCTACCTGCTGGGCGCCCGCTGCATCGGCGCTGCGCCCGAGGCCTGCGCCTATGTGGGCGACAACCCGGTGCGCGACGTGGAGGGTGCCAAGGCGTCGCATTTCGGCGCCATGGTGCTCTTCGAGGACGCCGGCACCGCCGACCGGGAGGGCAAGGCCCCCACGGTGCTGCCGGACTATACGATCAAGTCCATTCCGGAGCTACTGGACCTGTTCCCGCCCAGAGCCTGAGGTTACGGCCATGAAACAGATCAAGGGTGTGTTTTTCGATCTGGGCGGCACGCTTCGCATCGCCGAGATGGTGCCGGAGCACATCGAGGCCGCGAAGGCGCGCATGGCGGAGCTTGCCGGCTTCGAGGACGTGCAGGGCTTCATCGACATGGTGGAGGAGCGATACCTGCCCTACCGCGACTGGGCTTTGAGCGAGATGAAGGAGAGCAACGACTTTGAGCTGTGGCACAAGTGGCTGCTGCCGGAGATGCCCGAGGATAGGCTGCGGGAGATCTGCCACGAGCTGACCTACCAGTACCGCCAGGTCAAAGGCCTGCGGCATGTGGTGGAGGGCGGCCGGGAGGTCATCGAGATGCTCCATGCCCGGGGCTACAAGCTGGGCATCATCTCCAATCTGATCGGCGAATATGAGATCGGCGACTGGCTCAAGGCCGACGGGCTGGAAAAATACTTTGACGCGGTGATCCTCTCCCCGGTGACGGGCCTGCGCAAGCCGGACCCGCGGATGTACTGGCTGGGCTGCGAAAAGCTGGGCCTGGAGCCCGGCGAGTGCGTGTCCGTGGCCGACAATCTGGACCGGGACATCACCGGCGCCATCGCTGCGGGCATCGGGGCCAACATCCTCTTCATCAGCCCCGAAAAGCTGAAAAAGAAAACGATCACCGACGCGAACCGGCCGGATTACATCGTCCACCGATTCCTGGATATTCTGGATCTGCCGATCCTGCAGGGAGGCTTCTGATGGAACAACAGATCAACACCATCTTCGTCGACCTGGGAGACACCTTCCGGGTCATCCGTAAGGACCCGGCCTACGAGCTGGAGGCCAAGAGCGTCATCACCCGCTGCCTCGGCGTGGAGGACGACCCCACGGAGTTTTATAAAAACGTGATCGAGCCCCGCTACGACAAGTATCGGGAGTGGGCGCTGCATTTCTACTGCGAGGCGCCGGTGAAGGAGCTCTGGACCCGGTGGCTGGCCTATGACTTTCCCCGGGAGCGGGTCGAAGCCGCGGCGGACGAGATGACCTACGCCTACCGCCGCACCAAGGGCGAGCGCGTCGTCACCGACGGCGGCGCCGAGACAGTGAAAGAGCTCTTCGCCAGAGGTTATACACTGGCCATCGTCAGCGACCTCGTGGGCGTCCATGAGGTGGACGAGTGGCTGGATCACGACGGGCTGCGCCCCTATTTCAAGAGCGTGCAGCAGTCCTCCGTGTGTCTGATCCGCAAGCCGCATCCCGCCATCTACTACTACGCGCTGGAAGAGTGCGGCTCCGACCCCAAGCGCACCTGCTATGTGGGCGACAATCTCAACCGGGACATCGTCGGCGCGAAGGCCGCGGGCCTCGGCATGACGGTGGCGGTCCGCTACCCTAGCAAAAAGCCCCAGGAGGTCACGGACGAGAATCGGCCCGACGTGTTCATCACGCATTTTTCGCAGCTGCTGGACCTGTTCCCGCCGCTGCACTGAGGAGGATCGAGCATGACTGACAAAGCGTTTCACGGCGGCGAGGCCCTGGCCAAAGCCGTTGAGCGGGCTTATGAGCAGGGCCAGACCGACTACTCTCTGGAGCCGATGGTGCTGGTGGACGACGCCGGCGCGCCTGTGGGCAAGATCCGCAACGGCGACCATGTGGTGTTCTGCTGCCGCCGCGGCGAACGGGAGATCGAGCTGACCGAGGCCTTCACCGACGCGGAATTCCCGCATTTTGAGCGGGAATATATGCCCGATCTGGACTTCGCCATCATGACCATGTACCACGAGAAATTCAAAAACCTGCCCATCGCCTTTGCCCCCGAGCGGGTGCAGAAGCCCCTGGCACAGGTGCTGTCCGAGGCGGGACTGCGGCAGTTCCACTGCTCCGAGTCGGAGAAGTTTGCCCATGTGACCTTCTTCTTCAACGGCGGCTATAACCAGCCCTTCCCCGGAGAGACGGATCTGTGTATCCCGTCCCCCAAGGGCATCGCCTTCGACCAGAAGCCGGAGCTGAGCCTGCCCGCCGTGGCAGAGAAGGTGGAAGAGGCTGTCGATGAGGGCTATGACTTCATCGTCACCAACTTCGCCAACGGCGACGTCATCGGCCACACCGCCAACACCCAGGCCAAGCTGGCAGCCGCCGCGGCGATCAGCCGCTATGTGGACCGGGTGGCTCACTATGCGAAAGAGAAGGGCTATGTGGTGGCGGTCACCGCCGACCACGGCAACATCGAGGCCCTCTATACCAAAGAGGGCAAGCCCCACGGCGCCCACACCACTAATCTGGTGCCCTTCATCGTCCTGGACCCGAAGGGCCGGGAGCTCGCGCTGCACGACGGGCGCCTGGGTGACGTGGCCCCTACGGTCCTCAGCGTACTGGGCATCGAACAGCCCGCCGAGATGACCGGCCGCAGTCTGATCGACACCCCGGACTTCCGGAACGACAAGATGATGCTCATCATCCTGGACGGCTGGGGCTTCGGTACCCGGGACGAGGGTGACGCCATCTATCTGGCCGACACCCCGGGCTGGGACGCGCTGCTGCAGCGCTACCCCAACGCGAAGCTCCGCGCCTCCGGCGAGGATGTGGGTCTGCAGGCCGGCAAGGCCGGCAATTCCGAGGCCGGGCATAACAATCTGGGTGCGGGCCGTATCGTCGCCCAGGACGACGTGCGCATGGATTCCGCCATCAAGGACGGCTCCTTCCGGAAAAACCCGGTGTTTCTCCACACCATCAACGCCGCGAAGGAAGAGGGGAGCGCCCTGCATCTGCTCTCGTATCTGACGCTTAAATCCAGCCACGGCTGCATCGACTATCCGCTGATGCTCACCGAGATGGCTGAGGGCGTGGACAAGGTTTTCCTGCACATCATCTTCGACGGACGCAGCACCGAGCCGGGCAGCGCCCCCCAGATGCTCCGGGATCTGGACGAGAAGCTGGCGGCCATCGGCCGGGGCGTCATCGTAGACGGCGTGGGCCGCGGCATCGCGCTGGACCGCGACAAGAACTATGCCAAGGTACGGCGAGCCTACGAGGCCATGACCCTTGGCAAGGGGACAAGCTATCAGGCTTGAAGCCCCGCGGGTTTCAACAGCAGGACCGCCCGCTCCCCATCGAGCGGGCGGGACACGTTTTGAAAGGAATGTCATGAACAGCTACGACCTGATGATCCTGGGCCCGGCCACCCGGGACCTGAATATCGACTATACCGGCGCGGAGGACCGGAGCGCCGGCGGCGCCGTGACTTTCTGCACACCCGCGGCCAAAGCGACAGGCGCCCGCGTCTTTGCCGCCGTGAAGATCGCCCCCGAGGACCGCGACATCATGGACGTTTTCGATTTGCCGGAGACGGACAAGGCGCTGCTCCCCTCCGCGAAGACCACGCTGATGCGCAACGAGTACTTCACCCCGGACCGGGAGCGCCGGAAATCCGGCTGCGCCGCTCAGTCCGACCCGATCCTGCCCGGGGAACTGCCCGATATCGAGTGGCGGCTCTGCCATCTGGCAGGCCTGCTGTACGGCGATTTTCCAGACGAGCTGCTGGAGGCGCTGCACAGGAAAGCCCTCCTTTCCGCCGACGCTCAGGGCTTCCTGCGGCACAATATCGGCGGCAGCATGTCCCTGCACGACTGGGAGGACAAGCTCCGCTTTCTCCCCTGGATGGACTTTTTCAAGACCGACGCCGCCGAGGCGGAGATGCTTACCGGCCTTGCCGACCGGGAGGCCGCAGCCCGGCAGCTGGTCGCCTGGGGCGCGAAGGAAGTCATGGTCTCCCACAACGCGGAGATGCTGGTCTGCGACGGAACGCAGGTCTGCACCTGTCCGGTGAAGGCCCGCAACCTGTCCGGCCGCACCGGCAGGGGAGACACCACCTTCGGCTCCTATCTGGCCATGCGGCTCCTGGGAAACGATATGCAGACCTCACTTCTCTACGCCACCGCCTGCGTCTCCCTGAAGATGGAGACTCCCGGAGTATTCCGCGGCAGCCGCGAGGATGTGGAGGATTATATCCGGCAATTCTATCAAAGATAAAAGGAGGACCCAACGATGGAAAAACTGTTTCTTTTAGGCTTTTTGGGCTCGGTGCTGGCCCTGGGCTTTGCGGCGGTCCAGCGCGGCAAGGTGCTGTCCGTGTCGGAGGGCAATGAGCGCATGCAGAAGATCGCCGCGGCGATCCGGGCCGGCGCCAACGCCTATCTGAAGCACCAGTACACCACGGTGTTCAAGGTCTTCGCCATCGTGTTCGTGCTGCTGCTGGCTCTGGCCTTCGGATCCGGCGGCAGGATGCTCTCCCGGGTCACTCCCTTCGCCTTCCTCACCGGAGGTATCTTTTCCATGCTGGCCGGTTATATCGGCATGAAGATTGCGACCTCCGCCAACGCCCGCACCGCCAACGCTGCCAGCGAGAGCCTGAACAAGGGCCTGCGCGTGGCATTCTCCTCCGGCAGTGTGATGGGCTTTTCCGTGGTCGGCCTCGGCATGCTGGACGTGACGATGTGGTTCTTTATCCTGCGCTATGCGCTGGGCTATTCCGACCCGAAGCAGATCGGCGCGATCATGGTCATGAACGGCATGGGCGCGAGCTTCATGGCCCTCTTCGCCCGCGTGGGCGGCGGCATCTACTCCAAGGCCGCCGATGTCGGCGCGGACCTGGTCGGCAAGGTGGAAGCCGGCATTCCGGAGGATGACCCCCGCAACCCTGCCACCATCGCAGATAACGTGGGCGACAACGTGGGCGACGTGGCCGGCATGGGCGCGGACCTCTACGAGAGCTACGTCGGCTCCATCCTCGCCACCTTCTCGCTGGGCGCCATCGCAGGCTACGGCTTCGGCGGGATGCTGCTGCCGCTGCTGCTGGCCGTGTGCGGCATCGTCTGCTCGATCCTCGGCTCCTTCCTGATCCGCACCAGAGAGGATGCCGGCCAGGAGGATCTGCTCAAGAGTCTGCGTACCGGCACTTATTCCGCCGCCATCCTCGCAGCCGTGCTGGCAGCGCCCTTGACCTGGTTCCTCCTGCACAGCTGGGGCGTGTACATCGCCATCCTCTGCGGTCTGGTTGGGGGCTGCGTCATCGGCTACTTCACCGAGTATTACACCTCCGACACCTACAAGCCCACACGGGAGCTGGCCGCCGAGAGTGAGACCGGCAGCGCCACCATCATCATCGGCGGTCTGTCCCTGGGCATGCGCTCCACGATGGTCTCCATTCTTGTTGTTGCCGCGGCCGTGCTGCTGAGCTTCTATTTTGCCGGCGGAGCGGAAACCTTTGACAAGGGACTCTACGGTATCGGTATCGCGGGCGTGGGTATGCTGTCCACCCTCGGCATCACGCTGGCCACCGACGCCTACGGCCCCGTGGCGGACAACGCCGGCGGCATCGCCCAGATGGCCGATCTGCCGGAGGAGGTGCGCGAGCGCACCGACGCGCTGGACTCCCTCGGCAACACCACCGCCGCCACCGGCAAGGGCTTTGCCATCGGCTCCGCTTCCCTCACGGCGCTGGCTCTGCTGGTCAGCTACGTGGACATCGTACAGGCCAAGACCACCGAGGTCCTGGATCTGTCGCTGACGAATCCCCTGATGCTGGTGGGACTCTTTATCGGCACGCTGCTGACCTTCCTGTTCTCCTCGCTCACGATGGACGGCGTGGAACGCGCCGCACAGTCGATCGTCGTGGAGGTACGGCGGCAGTTCCACGAGATCAAGGGCATCATGGATTACCAGGCCGACCCCGAGTATGCCAAGTGTGTCGCGCTGTGTACCAAGGGCGCGCTGCATGAGATGATTGCCCCGGCACTGATTGCCATCATCGTGCCGATCGGCACGGGTCTCGTCCTCGGCCCGGTGGGCGTGGTCGGGATGCTGGGCGGCGTGTCCGTGTCCGGCTTTGCGATGGCGGTGTTCATGTCCAACGCCGGCGGCGCCTGGGACAACGCGAAGAAGTATATCGAGGCTGGGCATCACGGCGGCAAGGGCAGCGAACAGCACAAGGCCGCCGTCGTGGGCGACACGGTGGGCGATCCCCTGAAGGACACCGCCGGGCCGAGCCTCAACATCCTCATCAAGCTCTGCTCCACTGTTTCCATCGTCTTCTCCGGGCTGATCCTCGCCTTCAACCTGGTGGGCCTGCTGTAAACATCAGCATACAAAAAAACCGGCCCCGGCCGCCGTCAGGCGGCCGGGGTGTGCGTCTTGTAGGCCAGACGGAAGCGTATGGGGGGGGAGAAGCCAATGAAGAACAAAAAACACCTGTCCCGTGCGATGCTGTTTATCCTGCTCTTCGGGATCGTCAGCCTGTTTTCGGATATGACCCACGAGGGAGCGGCCAGCATCCGCGGGGCCTATTTATCCCTGCTGGGCGCCTCTGCCGGGGTAATCGGCTTCGTCTCAGGGCTGGGCGAGCTGATCGGGTATTCCATGCGCTATGTGTTCGGCAGACTCACCGACCGGACAAAACAATACTGGCCGATGGTGATTCTCGGCTATGTGCTGGACATTGCAGCCGTCCCGGCTCTGGCTCTGGTGGGGGAGCACGGCTGGATCGCCGCCTGCCTGCTGCTGGTGATCCAGCGCATGGGCAAGGCGGTCAAGAAGCCTGCGAAGGACACCGTCATGTCGTTTGCCGCTTCGCAGGAGGGCGTCGGCAAGAGCTTCGCCATCCAGGAGGCGCTGGATCAGATCGGCGCTTTTCTTGGTCCCGTGCTGCTGTATCTGGTGATGCTGTTCCGGCAGGAGGGAAGCGGTTTTCGGGCCTATGCGATCTGCTTTGCGGTACTGGCTGTCCCCGGCGCGCTCACGCTGATCCTGCTTCTGATCACGCGGTCAAAGTTCCCCAATCCGGAGCAGTTTGAACCGGAGCCGAAGGAATACATCCCCTTCAGACTTGAAAAAAAGTTCAAGCTGTATATGACCGGCATCAGTCTTTTCGCCTTTGGGTTCATCGACTATTCTCTGGTGATCATGCACGTCTCCCGGCACTTCACCGATCTGGCCGGCAAGCTTTCGGAGACCTCGGCTCTCGTCAACAGCGGCACCCTGCCGCTGCTCTACGCCGGCGCCATGCTGGTGGACGCGGTTGCTGCGCTTGTCTTTGGCCTGCTGTATGATAAAAAGGGCGTTCGTGCCCTGGCCTGGTCCACGCTGCTCTCCGCGCCCTTCGCAATCTTCGTGTTCGTCTTTGACTCCGTGCCTGCGCTGCTGCTGGGCGTCGCTCTGTGGGGCGTTGGGATGGGCGCGCAGGAATCGATCCTGAAGGCGGCGGTGACAAAACTGGTACCCAAGTCCTCCCGCGCCACCGGCTACGGCATCTTCGAGTGCAGCTTTGGCCTGTTCTGGTTCCTGGGGAGCTGGCTGTTGGGCGTTCTGTACGATGTGAGTATCCCGGCGATGGTAATCCTCTCGGTCGCTGCGCAGGTTGCCGCCGTCCCGCTGTATCTGGCGTCTGCAAAACGATAGCGGAACAAAAGCGGGAACAGAATAAAAATGTGGAAAATGCGAACCAAAATAAGAGACATAAAATGCTTGTATTTTCATTATTGTCCATATTTTACGCATAAAACAGTTCCAAAGATGAACAAATCCAGAATGGGGTTCAAGAGGCCGCTGGTTCAAATCCAGTCACTCGGGCCAAAAAAGGCTTGATTTCGAAAGAGATCAAGCCTTTTTCGTCACTTTTGAGACAAATTTAAAAGACGAAATCGACCCGAAAATACCCCTTTGACTGGAGTTTGACTGGAGTTAAAAAAACAGTTTTCTTTTCTTTGACTGGAGTTTTTCGGCCTCTTTTTCAGAGTGCGGAGCAAAATGCCTGGTCGAAAGCCTTGATTGCCTTTTGCTTGATCGGGGCCTGCACATGCAGATAGTGCTGCGTCATGTCCAGATCCGCGTGGCCCACCATGCTCTGGATCGTCGCCAGGTCCACGCCCAGCGCCTGCATCTGACTGACATAGGTGTGCCGGCACGAATGCGGCGTCAGCTCCCGTACTCCTTCAATGGCGGCTCACATACTGCTTGAACTTGTCCAGGTTATGCTTCGGGTCAAAGGGTTGCTTCTTGCTGGGCGACTGCAGAATATACTTATAGAGCCTATGAACTGTGTGAGCAGATCCTGAACACGGATCCGGAGAATGCTCAAGCGTATGTCTATGAATTGATGTGCGATTTGCAAGTGACCGGTCAGACGGGTCTGTCTAACTGTGCAGAGCCGTTTGAAAACAATAAAAATTACCAAAAAGCCATCCGATTTGCATCTCCCGAACTTCAGAACGAATTGCAGGGATATATTGAAGCGATTAAGGATAGAAATGAAATTGACAGAAAAAATCGCATTTATTCTGATGCCTTAGAAAAACTTGGTTACTCGACAACCGAGCAATCTTTCCGTGAGGCTGCTAATCTCTTCCAAGCAATCCCGGGATGGAAAGATGCTGATGACAAACATGAGGAAGCTTTGAAAAAAGCTGAAACAGCGAGGAGAAAGGCTTTATATGATGAAGCTGTAGCGTTGGCTCAGGAAGGCGATTCTAAGTCCATTAGTGACGCCATCAACATGTTAAGCAGCATTTCCGACTCGAAGCTTGCAGGAAAAAAGGTTGAAGAACTGACATCCCTCGTAAAATCTGCAAAGGAGAAAGAAGCAGCTGCGGAAGAAAAGCGACTACGGTTGGAAGGTCTAAAACTCCAATATGATGAAGAAAACAAAGAAAACTTGTCTATTATCAATGGCAGGGGTAGTATTTTTTATAATCATAGAGTTGCTAAAGATCATTTGACCCAAGAAACAGAAGCAAAATCGGGTGGTGGATTACGAATTTGGGGAATTATACAAACTTCGCTGGGTGTTCTCCTACTCTTCCTGGATTCTCCCGGAATTGGAATAATTAACTTATTATTTGGAATTGCCGCACTTGGAATCGGGCTTGCTCTTCTCTCGGCAAAGATGAAGAAGATTTCAGAACTGAAGAAAGAAATTGCAGACTATGAGAAAAAGATAGCCATTCTAAATAGCATTCCGACCTTAGATGAGTATGTAAAAGCTCATAAAGAATAAAAACCTTCGCTTGAATCAATAAACCATCAAAATAAAAAAATCCCCCAAGGGACGAGTGCTTCACTCATTCCTTGGGGGATCTCATTTCATACTGAACGCTTTTGGTGTAAAGCTGGTGTAGTAAAGGGCAGCCCTATGCCGAAAAGCGCCTGTTTCTCAAGGCTTTATCGCCTCGATCAGTACATGCCGCCCATGTCGGGAGAGGCGGGCATCGGCGGGTTCTTTTCCGGGATGTCGGCCACGAGGCTCTCGGTGGTGAGCACCATGGACGAGACGGAAGCGGCGTTCTCGATCGCGCTGCGGCAGACCTTGGTGGGGTCGACGATGCCGAGCTCGATCATGTCGCCGTAGACGCCGTTCGCGGCGTCGTAGCCGTAGTTGACGTTCCCGTTCGCGGTGACCTCGTTGAGGATGACGGCGCCCTCGACGCCGGCGTTCGCGGCGATCTGCATGATCGGGGCCTTGAGCGCGCGGGCCACGATGGCCGCGCCGGTCTTTTCGTCGCCCTCGAGACCGTCGGCCAGCCTGGCCGCCGCCGCGGAGGCGATGACATAGGCGCTGCCGCCGCCGGCGACGATACCCTCGGCGACCGCGGCGCGGGTGGCGTTGAGCGCATCCTCGATGCGGAGCTTCTTCTCCTTCATCTCGGTCTCGGTGGCCGCGCCGACCTTGATGACGGCTACGCCGCCGCTGAGCTTGGCCAGACGCTCCTGCAGCTTCTCACGGTCATAGTCGGAGGTGGTGTGGGCGAGCTGATGCTCGATCTGCGCGGCACGCGCGCGGATCTCGTCGCTGCTGCCGGCACCGTCGACGATGACGGTGTTCTCCTTGCCGACCTTGACCTGGTGGGCCTGGCCGAGCATGTTCAGCTGAGCGTCCTTGAGCTCCATGCCCAGCTCGCTGCTGGTGACCTGGCCGCCGGTGAGGATGGCGATGTCCTGCAGCATCTCCTTGCGCCTGTCGCCGAAGCCGGGGGCCTTGACGCACACGCAGGTGAAGGTGCCGCGCAGCTTGTTGAGCACGATGGTCGCAAGGGCTTCGCCCTCGACGTCCTCGGCGATGATCAGCAGCTTGCGGCCGGCCTTGACGATCTGCTCGAGCAGAGGCAGGAGGTCCTGAATGTTGGAGATCTTCTTGTCGGTGATCAGAATGAGAGCGTCGTCAAGAACGGCCTCCATCTTGTCGGTATCGGTGACCATATAGGGGCTGAGATAGCCGCGGTCAAACTGCATGCCCTCGACCACGTCGCTGTAGGTCTCGGCGGTCTTGGATTCCTCGAGCGTGATCACGCCGTTCTGGCTGACCTTCTCCATGGCCTCGCTGATCAGCTTGCCGATCAGCTCGTCGCCGGAAGAGATGGTGCCGACACGGGTGATGTCCTTCGAACCGGACACGGGTTTGGAAATGCCCTTGATGGCCTCGACGGCGGCGGCGGTGGCCTTGTCGATGCCCTTCTTCATGACCATCGGGTTCGCACCCGCGGCGAGGTTCTTCAGACCTTCGTTGATCATGGTCTGCGCCAGTAGCGTGGCGGTGGTCGTGCCGTCGCCGGCGACGTCGTTCGTCTTGGTCGAGACTTCCTTGATCAGCTGCGCGCCCATGTTCTCAAAGGCATCCTCCAGCTCGATCTCCTTGGCGATGGTCACGCCGTCGTTGGTGATCAGCGGCGTGCCGAATTTCTTGTCGAGCACGACGTTGCGGCCCTTGGGCCCGAGCGTGATCTTGACGGTGTTCGCCAGCTGGTTGACGCCGCTCTCGATTGCCTTTCTTGCCTCTTCGCCGTAAATGATCTTTTTAGCCATGATGAAAAACCTCCTTGAATTACTCTAATACCGCGAGGATATCGCTCTGGCGGACGATGGTGTACTCGACCTCGTCGAGCTTGACCTTCGTGCCGCTGTACTTGCCGACGAGCACCTGATCGCCCGCGGAGACGACCATCTTGACCTCGTTGCCGTCCACGACGCCGCCGGGGCCGACCTCGACGACCTCGTAAACCTCGGGCTTCTCCTGGGCGGAGGCCGTCAGAAAGATGCCGGAGGAGGTGCGCTCCTCGGCCGCGTTCTGCTTGAGAACGACTCTGTCAGCTAAGGGTTTGAGTTTCATACTTATATACCTCCAAATGATTATTTACAAAAATCAGCTTCGTTAGCACTCAAAATACCTGAGTGCTAACGAAGCTTACTATACCACATATTTCTTTTTTTGCAAGCCCCGAAGAGCTGAAAATGCGGAAAAATTTATAAATTTTTTGTGACAGGTTTTGCGCGCGGGAGAAAGATCAGCGATCCTGCAGCGTGCCCTCGGGTTTGTCGGAACGGCGGCGCACGGTGTTCACCGCCCTGGCCTTGATGAATTCCGCAAACTCCTCTGCCGTGCCGTTGAGAAAGTCGCTTTTGTCGACGGGGGAGATGATGCGCGTGTCGAGCAGCAGAAAAATGTAGCGATCGTCCTCGGCGACCTTGCGGATGCGCACATAGGGGATCGAGGCCTCTTTTCCGGTCGTGAGGTTTTCAACCACGAACCTGTCGTCATAGAATTTGGTGATGCAGCGCGCGTCGCGCCCGAAGGCCGCAAGGTTTTTGCGGTACTCGAACCATGCCTGCATATTAGGCAGGAAAACCGCGAAAACGCCCAGAACGACCGCGCAGACGAGCGGTGCGATCAGTCCCGTGGGATAGCCCGCCATCGCTGCGCGTATGCCGTTGACAAGGTAGGCCGCGCACAGCACGACGACCGCCGCCGTAAAAACGGGATTGCGGTTTTTGCGGTTCATCGCCAGCAGAGCCTCTTTCGTCAGCGTGCAGCAGTTTTCAAATTTAACCTCCATGATGCGGCGCTCCTCTCAGTCAAAGAATCGCATACCCTTCGGCACGATCAGATTGACCGCGCCGGGCAGCAGACGCATGACGGCCCGGTCGGTGAAATAGGCCTCTCCGTCGAGATTGATGACGTTCTCTCCGTCGAATTCGATCGTGATCTCCTGTGCGCGGAGATGGGTGACGAGCTTCGTCAGCTCGGCCGCGTGACCGGAGGCGTATTTGCCGATCAGCGAAGCAAACTGCAGGAGATTGACCTTTCTGGCAATAAAGATGTCCAGCTCGCCGTCGTCCGGCCGGGCGTCGAGGCTGGGATTGAAGCCGCCGCCGTAGAAGCGGCCGTTGCAGACGCAGACAAGGGTAAAGTCCCCGTCGCCGGCATAATCTCCGGATCTGATGCGCATGGGCTGTGAAATGCCCCTGAACATCTCCACCGCCGCCGAGACGACATAGCCCGCCGCTCCGCCGACGAGCGGCAGATCGGTGTATTTGTGCACGTTCGTTCCGATACGCGCGTCGATGCCCGCCGAGCAGATGTTCACGCTGCAACGGCCGTTGCAGTCGATCGCGTCGATGGGATGCACCCTGCCTTCGAGCAGAGCGTCGAGATCCCGGAAAAGATCCTTTTCCGCGCCGAACATACGGCAGAAATCGTTGCCCGTGCCGGTGGGGAAGGGGCAGACCGCGGCGTTTGCATGACCCAGGACGCCCGCGGCGCACTCGTTGAAGGTGCCGTCGCCCCCGCATGCATAGACGCGCAGCTCTTTGCCGTCGGCCGCCTCGGCACGGATCTTTTCCGTGGCGTCCAGCGGCGCCTTTGTGACATAGATCTCAACTTCCTCGTCGGGACGCTGCGCGAAGGCCGAGACGACCCTTGCCCGGACCTCGTCGGTCTTGTCGCTGCCGCCGGCTGTCGGATTGACGATAAACAGATGCTTCATATCTCATCATGCCTTTCTGTCCTTATAATACATAAACAGATCACATTTGATCATGCCGTTGTAGAGCTTGCGTTTTTTGTCGGCCGGGGCGCCGAAGCAGCGTTCGAATTCGGTGTGGGACGAGAGCAGATAGAGCTGCCAGTTCGGAGTTCTTCTCCAGGCTGCGCCGAAAGCGCGGTAGAGCGCCTCGGCCTCGTCCTTTTCGCCGATGCGCTCGCCGTAGGGCGGGTTGGTCACGATCACGCCGCGCTCGGTGGGGCGGTCGAACTTCACGGCGTCGGCAAGCTCGAAGCGCACGATATCCGCCACGCCGGCGCGTTCGGCGTTCTCTTTTGCCAGCGAGAGCGCCTTTCGGTCGATATCCGAGCCGACGATGCGATAGTCGCCGCGGTATTCCCTGGCTCTGGCTTCTTCCTTCGCCTCGTCCCAGACGCGGCCGGAGAAGCCCTCCCAGCGCATCGCGGAGAAGGAGCGATTGAGGCTCGGCGCACGGTTGAGGGCGATGAGCGCGGCCTCGATGGGGATCGTGCCGCTGCCGCAGAAGGGGTCGCAGAAGTCATCGCGCCCGCGCCAGCGCGAGAGCAGCACCATCGCCGCGGCCATCGTCTCCTTGAGCGGCGCGGCGTTGTGAGCCGGGCGGTAGCCGCGCTTGTGCAGGCCCTCGCCGGAAGTGTCAAGGCAGAGGCTGACGCGATCCTTCATGATCGAAAACTGTACCTGATAGAGCGCGCCCGTCTCGGGAAACCACTCCATCCCGTAGGCGGCCTTGAGCCGCTCGACGATCGCTTTCTTGATGATCTTCTGGCAGTCGCTGACGGAGAAAAGCGCGGAGTTGAGACTGTAGCCCTTGACGGGGAAGGCGGCGTCTTTCGGCAGGAGGCTCTCCCAGGGAAGGGCCCTCGTGCCCTCGAAGAGCTCGTCGAAGGAACGGGCCTCAAAGCAGCCGAGCTCGAGCAGTACGCGCTCGCCCACGCGCAGGCTGACGTTGGCGCGTGCAAGCTCGCGCGCGCCGCCGGTAAAGCAGACGCGTCCGTTTTCGGCGGCGACGTTATTCATGTCAAGACGGCGCAGCTCGTCCGCGATCGGCCGCTCCAGACCGAGCAGACAGGGCACGCACAGCTTCCATTCCATATCGGGTCAGTTCCTTTTTTTGTACTGTTTGACAAACATGATACAACAATTTTCCTCCAATGTAAATCACGAAAAAAAGGGCTTTTGCGGGGAACAGCAAACAAAAACGGGGGAAAGGGTAAATCTGACAGAAAGAGGGGAGGGAGAATTGCGAAATAATCAACAAAATTGACGGGAACGCAAGGTTTTTTTGACGGAAACCTATTGAATTTTTGAATGAATTGTTGTATATTACCTTCATGGTCATAATTTGTTCATTTTTGGGGGTTTCGTTCCATGGCGATCGACCGCAGCATTTTTCTTGAGATCGTCAAGGACGCCTACAGCGCGTATTACACGATCCTTCCGGTCGAGGAGGGCGAGGAAGAGCTTCCCCTTGCGTTCCGGGCCGAGTACAACGTCCGCGACGAGCAGTATTTCTTTGTCAAGAGCGCGAACATCTGGAAAAACGAAAAGCATGAATTCTGCTTTGTTTTTTCCGCCCCGGGCTTTGACCCCGCGCTCGCGGAGAAGTGCATCGACTTCTCGTTGAAGGAGATGCTCCCGAAAGTAAAACCCCATAAGGAACACCAGTACACCAACTGCAAGGTCATCCTGATCGCCGACGCCTTCGATGCGGAAACGATCAGGACCGTCCGGAAAAAAAGGTTTTCCAGATCCTACGGCCCGCTCTCGACCCACGGTTATACCGAGCTGCTGTGCGCGGCGGTGGATCTGGGGGAGAGAAAGGCCTACGCCAACCGGGTCGGCCATGACCTGGAAGAATTCTTCGGTAAGCTGTTTGCTTTGCGCAGTGAGGATACGCAGGGCAATGGCAAATAAAAACTTTTTCATCTAAGGAGTGAAAAGTATGAGTGCATTGTTGATCCTCTTGATCGCGGTTGTCGCTCTGGCTCTCGGCTACGTGTTCTACGGCAGCTGGCTGGCCAAGCAGTGGGGCGTTGACCCCAATCGCGAGACCCCTGCCCACACTGCGTACGACGGAAAGGACTTCGTTCCTGCCAACCCCGCCGTCCTGATGGGCCACCATTTCTCCTCCATCGCCGGCGCCGGCCCGATTAACGGACCGATCCAGGCTGCCGTCTTTGGCTGGGTCCCCGTTTTCCTGTGGTGCGTGCTCGGCGGCATCTTCTTCGGCGCCATGCACGACTTCGGCGCGCTGTTCGCCTCCATCCGTCACAACGGCGGCTCCATCGGCCAGGTCATGAAGGACTCCATGGGCATCAAGGCCCAGCGCCTCTTCATCGTCTTCGCCCTCGCCGTTCTGATCCTGGTCATCGCCTCCTTCACCGCTGTCGTGGCCGGCACCTTCGTTTCTGTCGATCCTGCCGCCCCCACCTATGCGGCCAACGGCTCCACGGCCATGACCTCTATCCTCTTCATCGTCATCGCCGCCATCTTCGGCTTCTTTGTGTACCGCAAGAACGCCAAGATCGGCCCGGCGACCATCGTCGGCATCCTCGGCATCATCGCCATCGTCATCCTTGGCCAGTATGCCGGCCTGCACTTCTCCCGTACCTTCTGGGTCGTCTTCATCGCCGTCTACGTCACGGTCGCTTCTCTGCTTCCTGTCTGGATCCTGCTGCAGCCGCGTGACTACCTGAGCTCCTTCCTGCTCTACGGCATGATGATCATCGCCGTCATCTCCATCGTCGGCGCCACCTTCACCGGCGCTGCCACGGTCGAGGCTCCCGCTTTCTACGGATGGAAGAACCCGGCCGGCCAGCCGCTCTTCCCGTTCCTGTTCATCACGGTCGCCTGCGGCGCCTGCTCCGGCTTCCACTCCCTGATCAGCTCCGGTACTTCCTCCAAGCAGATCGACAATGAGAAGGACGCTCAGATCATCGGCTACGGCTCCATGATCGTCGAGTCCGCTCTCGGCGTCATCTCCCTCATCGCCATCGGCGTTGTGTGGAGCCAGACCTCTGCCGGCGGCGGCGACAAGTTCCAGCTGTCCGCTCCTCCGACGATCTTCGCCGGCGGCATTGCCACCATGTTTGCCTCCTTCGCGGGCGAGAAGAGCTACGCGGTGATCTACAACCTGTTCACCCTGGCCGTCTCCGTCTTCGCGCTGACCTCCCTTGACTCCGCCACTCGTCTCTGCCGTTACCTCTTCGCCGAGCTCCTCACTCCCGAAGGAAAGACCCATGACGACCTGACCGGCGCTGCCAAGTTCTTCTCCACTCCGATCGTCTCCACGCTGATCATGGTCTTCATCGGCTGCGGCATGGGCTTCATGGCTCTGTCCCAGATCTGGAGCGTGTTCGGCGCTGCCAACCAGCTGCTGGCCTCCATCGCGATGCTGGCTGTCTGCACCTGGCTCGGCAAGATCGGCAAGAACAACAAGATGTTCTACTTCCCGATGGTGTTCATGATGCTCGCCACGATCACGGCTCTCTGCTTCACGATCGTCAACGGCTGCAAGACCATCATGGCCGGCGCTCAGTGGGGCACCTACTTCCAGGTCATCTGGTCCATCGTCCTTGTCATCCTGGCGATCCGCCTCGCGATCATGGCCTTCCAGACCCTGGCCAAGCAGGCCAAGAAGGCCTAAGCGTTACGCTTAGAAGCTTTCAACAAAACACAGCAAAAAAACCACGCTCCCTCGGGAGCGTGGTTTTTTCCTTTATCCCTTCATGATGACCTTCCCCTCGCAAGGGGAAGGGGGACCGCTTGCGGTGGATGAGGTCCAAAGGCTTCCCCGCGCACGGGGAAGCCTTTTCCATTCAAATTTCCACAATGATGACCTTCAGACCTTTGCGCTGTGCGTAGAGGATCGTGCGCATCGTGCCGCCGGCCGAGCCGTTGAATACGGCAAGCAGTATGCCGGAGGAGTCGACCATGTATTCGTTGCGGCGCTGCATGCAGCCGGGCGTATAGCGATGGGCGACGAAGCTCACCTCGTCGCTCTCTGCAAGCAGGTGGTCATAGCGCCGCCGCTCCTCGCGCGGCCAGGCGTTGGACTGCGTGTCGCAGGGCAGCGCGGCCTCGAGCGTCACATCCGGGCATCTCTCCCGAAGCGCGAGAACGGCCTCGGCAAAATAAAAGTCGCAGCCGCGCGCCATGCCGCAGATGAAATGCCGCACGCCCGCGAGGTACAGTCCTTCCAGATGGCAGGCGAGCGCCTCTTTCAGCTTTATGCAGCGCTCGTCGCTCTCATCCGCGCCCCAGGGCAGCTTTTCCGGCCTGTGACCCGTAAAGCAGCAGTTTTTCAGCTTCTCATCCATAGACGCCTCCGCGTGATCGTTCCTTCTGCCGTGATTGTACCGCGTCGATTGCCTCTTGTCAAAGGCAAAGCGCGGTGCTATACTGTTTCTATCTTCGAGGCCAGGTGAAAATCCTGACCGGCGGTCACAGTCCGCAAGCCCCGCAAAAACGGGGCACGAACCGGTGGAATCCCGGTACCGACGGTACAGTCCGGATGGTAGAAGAGGCCTTTGGCACGTGCCGAAAGGCGTATTTTGTCATGTATGCCCGAAGAAATCCTTCGGGCTTTTTTCTTTGCCCGAGCTGTGATTTCAAGGAGGAATCCCCATGGAAAACCTGAGCTTCATCCTCACCTGTATTGCGATCTTTGCGGGTCTCATGCTCGCGGCGTGGCTGCTGCAGCGCCTGCTCTGCCGCGATACCAAGCCCCTGACCGGCACGCACTACATCACCTATACGGCGATGTTCGCCTGCATGGCGGGCGTGCTGATGCTTATCGAGATCCCGCTGCCCTTCGCTCCGCCCTTCTACAAGATCGACCTCAGCGAGCTGCCGATCATGATCTGCACCTTCTATCTCGGCCCGGTCGCCGGCGTGACGGCGGAACTCATCAAGGTGCTGGTCAAGCTGCTCCTGAAGGGCACGACGACGGCCTTCGTCGGCGACTTTGCCAACTTTGCCGTGGGCTGCTCCTTCGTGCTGCCCGCCAGCCTCGTCTATCACGCGAAGCCCGGCAAAAAGAGCGCGATCCTCGGCCTTGCCGTCGGCACGCTGTGCATGACGGTTTTCGGCAGCGCCTTCAACGCGATCTACCTGCTGCCCAAGTTCGCCGCGCTTTTCGGCATGCCGATGGAAGCGATCATAGGCATGGGCACCAAGGTCAACGCGCGCATCAACAGCGTCTCGACGCTCGTGCTCTTCGCGGTCGTGCCCTTCAATCTGCTCAAGGGCGTGATCGTCTCGGGCCTGACCTTCCTGCTGTACAAGCGCATCTCGCCCCTGCTCCACAAGGGCGACGAGCGCCGCGCCGAGCGCAAGGCGAGGAGAGCATAATAGCTTATCTGTACAGCACCCAGAAATAAACATAAGCGGGAATGATCGCGGCGAGCGTGAACGGAACGCCGATCCGGAGGAAGTCTTTATTCTCAACGGCATAGCCTTCCTTCTTGAGGATCCCTATTCCGGTGATATTGGCCGAAGCGCCGATCGGCGTCAGATTCCCGCCAAGCGTCGCCCCGGAAAGAAGCCCGAAATAGAGGATGGTCGGGTCGATGCCCATCGTGTTCGCGATGCTCTGCGTTACGGGCAGCATGGTTGCCACATACGGGATGTTGTCGATAAACGCGGAGAAGAACACGCTGGCCCATACCAGGATCGTATAGATGAGAAACACGCTGCCTCCTCCGATTTTCGTGAAGAGGGCGGCGGCCGCGTCTATCACGCCCGTTTCCGTGATCCCGCCCACCACCATGAACAGACCGAACAGCAGAAGAAGCGTGGAGTAGTCGATCTTCCTCAATAGATCAAAGACGGCTTTCACGCTGCGCTTCCTTGCCGCGTCATAGAGCATCCCCACGAGCATCAGGGAAACGCAGATCATGCCGTTCGTGAGCTTCGGCGTGTTCGGGATCAGAGAGGCTGCAATGAGACAAAGAACTGTCAGCAGCATGATCACCGACGGAACGTAATCCGTTACAACGGTATGCTTCTGCGTGGTGACCTGGGCGGTCTCGTCCTTGAACAGGAGCAGGAGCAGCGAGGCGGAAGCGAGCGCCCCCAGCTCCACGGCAAAAAAGATGCTTGTTTTGCCGTGGTAGAAGAAAAAGTCAAGAAAATTCATCCCTGCATAGCCGCCCAGAAGGATCGAAGTGGTATCGCCGACAAGTGTAGCGGCGCCCTGCAGGTTGGAGGACACGGCAATGGCGATCACCATCCGGACGGGGCTGATGTCCAGCTTCTTTGCAATCGCCAGCGCGATAGGGGCGATCATCAGCACCGTGGCGACATTGTCGATAAAGGCGGAGACGATCCCGGCAAAAAGGGAGAGCGTGACGATGGCCCATTTTACATTCGGGACGTGATCAAGGATAATATCCGCGATCAGAGCAGGCATTTTCGACTCTATGAGCAGCGCCACCGTTCCCATCGTCCCGGCGATCATCAGAAGGACATTAAAGTCCACATAGCCGAGCGCTTTGTCCAACGGCAGGAAACCGCACAGAATAAACACGGCAGCAGATGTGACGGCAATGACTGGACGCTGGTTTTGAAATATCAGCATCAAAAGATAGGTAACCGCAAATAAGATGATGGAATACAGCATGATTCTTCCTCCTGGTATGTATTCGGAGCAAAAAAGACGAGACTTTACCGTTTGTACGGTAAAGTCTCGCCTTTTCCTTCACAAAACCGGGTCTGCGCGACCGTAATGACGACTTTGGAAACACCATTTGTGCAGGCTACTCCCTTTATCGCATAAAATCTATCACAGATACTCCGCTATTGCAAGTACTTCATTCTCGCCGTAATGCTTTACTCCTTTTTCCGATCGTGATATGATGATATAAATAAAATAAACACTCGGAGGCAACATGATGGATCTCCTTTCCGAATACCGCGCCAAGCTCCGCAGCGCGGACGAGGCCGTCAAGATCGTCAAAAACGGTGACTGGGTCGACTACGGCTCCAACAACTCCTATCCCGCCGCGCTCGACGCCGCGCTGGCCGCGCGCCGGGACGAGCTCCGCGGCGTCCAGGTCCGCGGCAATTTCCTGCGCGGGCCCCTCGCCGTCGTCGAGTGCGACCCGGAAGGCGAGCACTTCATCTACAACACCTGGCACTGCTCGGCCTATGACCGCCGGCTCTGCGACCGCGGCCGCGCCTACTTCACGCCCATGACCTTCCGCAACATGGACTGGTATTATCGCAGCTTTCTGACCACGGACGTCGCCATGGTCTCCGTCGCGCCGATGGACGACGAGGGCAACTTCAACCTCTCCGGCGCGCTGGGCTCGACCTGCTCGGTCGTGGAGAACGCACGATATGTGATCGTCGAGGTCAACCCCGCCATGCCGCGCATCCGCGGCGAGGCGGCGAAGCTGCCGCTTGAGAAGGTGGACGCCATCGTCGAAGGGCCGCCCGTGCCGCTGTGGGAGCTGGAAAACCATGCGCCGAACGAGCTTGAAAAAAAGATCGCGGGCTACGTCTTTCCGCACATCTGCGACGGCGCGACGATCCAGCTCGGCATCGGCGGCGTGCCCAACGCGATCGGCGAGCTGATCGGCGATTCCGAGCTCAAGGACCTCGGCATGCACACCGAGCTCGCCTCCGACGGCTATCTGGCCATGTACCGCGCGGGCAAGCTGACCAACAAGCGCAAGAGCCTGCACCCCGGCCTGGGCGTGCTAGGCCTGGCGATCGGCTCGCGCGAGTTCTACGACTGGCTGGACGACAACCCGGAGATCCTGGGCATGCGGCTCGACTACGTCAACGCCATCCCCGTCATCGCGCAGAACGACAACATGATCTCGATCAACGGCTGTCTCGCCGTCGATCTATACGGCCAGGCCTGCTCGGAGAGCGTCGGCACCCGCCAGATCAGCGGCTCGGGAGGGCAGCTGGACTTCGTCAACGGCGCGACCGCCGCCAAGGGCGGCAAATCCTTCCTGTGCATGTCCTCGAGCTTCACCGACAAGGCCGGCGTGCGTCATTCGCGCATCCTGCCGCAGTTCGGCGGCGACATCGTGACCACCCCGCGCAGCGAGGTGTTCTGGCTCGCCACCGAGTACGGCGCGGTCAATCTGGCCGGGCGCAGCAGCTGGGAGCGCGCGGAGGCGCTGATCTCCATCGCGCATCCCGATTTCCGCGAGGAACTGATCCGCGCGGCGGAGGCGCAGCACATCTGGCTTCCGCACAACAAGAGGTGAACGCCGTGCGTGTCGATCGAACGCTCTACCGCGGCCGCGCGGACGAGGGACGGCTGGAAAAGGAACGCCGCTGCTACGATCTGCTCGACGGTCTCGGGATCGAATATGTCCGCGTCGACCATGAGCACGCCGACACCATCGAGGCCTGCCGCGAGGTGGAGGGCCTGCTCGGCTGCGTGATCTGCAAGAACCTGTTTCTCGCCAATCGGCAGCAGACCGAATTTTACCTGCTCATCATGCCGGGCGACAAGCCCTTCAAGACCAAATACCTCTCGGCACAGATCGGCTCGTCGCGCCTGAGCTTCGGCGGCGCGGAGGACATGGAGCGTCTCCTTGACGTCACGCCCGGCTCGGTCAGTCTGCTTGCGCTGATGAACGACCGCGGCGGCAAGGTGCGCCTGCTCGTCGACCGGGATCTTCTCGGCGACGAATTCTTCGGCTGCCACCCCTGCATCAACAGCTCCAGTCTGCGTATCGCAATGTCGGACGTGCGCGAAAAGCTGCTCCCCGCTCTCGAACACGCTCCAACTTATGTAAACCTCCCGTGGGAAATCGTATGATTGCTCTTCAAGACCTGATTTGGAAACGAATCAGGTCTCTTTTTTGCGAAATGTCTATATTTTGCGGTTTTTTTGTGCAGAAAGATGCAGAGCTTCCCTTGAAAATCATTAAAAAAGTTGATATATTTAATGTGGTAGAATAGTATGCTGTTTCAGCGACCTTGTTTGTATCTTCACACCCTGCCCGATGGGGAAGGAGAAGAATAAAATGAAAACCAAAAAGCTGCTTGCGCTGCTGCTGATGCTCTCGATGCTCGTTTCGCTGCTGCCCTTGTCCGCGGCCGCGGAGGATGAGATCCCCGACGGTTTTTATCTCGTCGGAACGATGAACGGATGGGAGCCATCCGTTGAGTATCTCTTTTCCGAAAACCCCGAGAGCGAAGGAGAATATTTTCTCATCACACCGCTCTCGTCCGGCACCGAGTTCAAGGCTGTCTGGGTCGAGCGCGGAGTGAAGCAGAACTACTATCCCGATCCGGGCGGGAACTACGTCGTTCCGGACAGTCAGGCCGGCGACAATATGAAAGTCTATTTCAGACCGAGCTATTTCGGCGAATGGAACGGCCATTTCTATGTCGCACATACCTACGCGATCACGCTTGCCTCCGGGATCGAGAACGGCACGGTGACGCCTTCGCAGACGATCGGAGCGGAGAACGACACGATCAGGATCGAGGTCGAAGCGACGGAAGGCTATGAACTCACGACGCTGACCTATAACGGGATTGACTGCAAAGAAAGCAGAAGCTTCACCATGCCGGCCGCGGCTGTCGTCGTCGACGCATCCTTTGAAAAGAGCGAATACACGATCACAAAAGCTGCCTGCACGCACGGCAGCGTGGGCGTGAGCGGCGACAAGACCGCGGCGACCATGGGTGAAACCATCACGTTGACCAATACGCCGGACGCGGGGTATTCCTTCGCCGCTTACGCTGTGACGAAGGAAGGCGGCGCTACGGTCGAGGTTTCCGCGGATGGTGAATTCACGATGCCCGCCGCAAACGTGACGGTTTCGGCGACGTTCAGCCCCAATACATACGGGATCACAACAAGCAGCTCCAACGGGACCATCACTGTTCCCGCGTCCGGCGAGGCCGCGACCGGTCAGACGGTCAGCTTTACGGTAACGCCCGACACGGGCTATGAGTTGGTTCCGGATTCCGTCTCGGTCACATGGAGCGGAGGGAACATTGTTCCGACACCGGTGGAAGGGGAGACGGGAAAATACAGCTTCACCATGCCGGGCGGCCCGGTCACGATCAGCGCGAGCTTCAGGCGGAATGTTCCCGACGGCTATTATCTGATCGGAACGATCGACTCGCTCGGGATGGACGGCTGGACTATCACCGACATCGATCAATCCTCCGGCGCGTTTTCCCTGAATGACGCATGTACGGCGTCGGAGACGGAATATGTGCTGACAGGTTTAGTCCTGACTGCGGGCGACGAGTTCAAGATCGTCCGTGTCAGCGGGAACAGCATCACGGAATGGTATCCGATCACTGGCCAGGCCAATTACGTGGTTGACGGCAGTCACGCGGGCGAGCGCGTCATCTATTTCCGTCCCACAGGGAGAATGCAGGACGATCACTGGTATGATCTCGAAAACCAGACCCACGACTATTTCTATGTG
This sequence comes from Oscillospiraceae bacterium, assembly GCA_017403885.1. Lineage (GTDB taxonomy): Bacteria > Bacillota > Clostridia > Oscillospirales > Oscillospiraceae > Limivicinus. The sequence continues at coordinate 1,017 of JAFRDM010000016.1, read as the reverse complement.
GCGCCGCGGGACCAGAACAACGAGGACGGAAGCTTTTACCTGATCACGGATCCCTGGGATGCGGCGCACATCTCACAGAGCGATCTGTTTATCGCAAACCCCGGATTGGCCGGAGAGTATATCCTGGTGACGGATCTCGGCTATGCTTCTGTCAAGGTCGCCCAAACCGGACTTGACGGCGCGATCACGGCATGGTATCCCGACGCCTTCGGTGCGGAATATCCTGTGACCGACGCGCAGAAGGGCGTCATGGTCGTCTATTTCCAAAAGACGCCTGTGGCAGCCTGGGATGGCCGGTATGTCTACATCACGCCCGCGGGATGGATTGAAACGCAGGTCACGGCCGGAGAGGGCACGATCAGCGCCGTCCCGACCCACGGCAAGCAGTTTACCAAGAACGGCGAGACCCTGTACTACACCTTCCTCGGCGACACCGTGACCTGGACGGCCGCGCCGGAGCCCGGCTGGGAGCTCGACACGGTCAAGCTGGTCAACCTTGAAACAGAGGCGGAAACGGTACTCTCCGGAACAGGGGATGACAGCTTCCTCATGCCGCAGGGCAATACCGACAACGTTGTCACGAATGTGCGCGTGGAGGCGAGCTTCAAAGCCGTCAACTACACCGTGACGGTCGAGACCGACGGCAACGGCACGGCCTCCGCAGAGCCGACTTCCGGAGTCTCGGGAACGGTAGTCACACTGAGCGCCTCGCCCTATGACAACTATAACTTCAAGGAGTGGGAACTCGTCGCGGGAGTCGCGGAAATAAGCGGAAACATGCTCACGATCGGCACCAGCAATGTAACGGTCAAAGCGATTTTTGAAGCAGCTGCAGATCCCTCGCCGAGCCCGTCGCCGAGCCCGTCGCCGAGCCCGTCTCCGAGTCCGTCTCCGAGTCCGTCGCCGAGTCCGTCGCCGAGCCCGTCGCCGAGCCCGTCGCCGAGCCCGTCGCCGAGCCCGTCGCCGAGTCCGTCTCCGAGCCCGTCTCCGAGCCCGTCGCCGAGTCCGTCTCCGAGC
>JAFRDM010000015.1 GCA_017403885.1 Oscillospiraceae bacterium | reverse complement strand
TGTGCCGCACGCGCGGCGAGATCGCCGCGGCGCGCGAAAAGCTCGGGCGCATCCTGCGCGCCGAGGGAGCGGGCGCGGCGACGGAGCCTCTCTATCCCGAGGACGGCCCAGTGCAGTACGGCAAGGAGGAGCTGGCGAGCTTCGCCGAGCGGGAGAGCGCCTTCCGCGCGCTGTGCGACGAGCTGGCGGGCATCCTCGGCACGATCCCCTCGCAGGCCTATCTCAACGTGCTGCTGGACGCCTATGACCATCTGGGCATGCCCGCCGAGGTCATCATGCAGCTTATCCATTACTGCGACGAGGAGACGCGCCGCCGCTGGGGCAGCTCCCGCCGCCCCTCGGCCAAGGCCATCTCGGACGAGGCCTATCACTGGGCCAGAAGCGAGATCATGACGCTCGATCTCGCGGAAAAATATCTCTCCGAGCGGGAAAAGCGCCGCTCGGACCACGGGAGGATCGCGGCTCTGCTGGGCATCCGGGGCCGGGAGCTGTACAAAAAGGAAGCGGAATACATCGACCTCTGGCTGGACATGGGCTTTTCCGACGAGACGATCGCGCTGGCGCTCGAGCGCACGGTGATGAACACCGGAGGGCTCAAATGGGCCTATCTCAACGGCATCCTGCGCAACTGGCACGCCGCCGGACTGCATACGGTCGACGAGATCGAACAGGCCGAGGGCCGCAAGAGCAAAACGCCTCCCCGCGCGGGGAGGGGACACGGCGATCCCGTCGACGCGGGCGCGCTGGCAGACTTTATGGGAGAATGAGCATGAGCTACGACGGGAAGCTGCTCGCCCGCGCGCGGGACGAGCTTGACCGGATCAGACAGGACAACGCCGCCGAGAGACAGCGCCGCACGGCCGAGGCCTATGCCAAAAGGCCGGAGCTGCGCAGGATCGACGAGCGGCTGCGCGGACAGATGACGGAGCTTGTGCGTCTCACGCTCTCCGGCAGCACGGAGGCGATCGGGAAGCTGAACGAAGAAAGCCTCGTCCTGCGGCAGCGCCGCGGCGAGCTGCTGAGGGAGCTCGGCCGCGGTGAAGACTGGCTCGACGAGATCGTGTCCTGCGAGATCTGCCGCGACAGCGGCGTGCACAACGGCGGCGTGTGCGACTGCCTGAAAAGGCTGTACAACGCCGAGCTCACGCGCGATCTGGGCGTGCTGCTGCGCAGCGGCGACGAGAGCTTTGAGAAGTTCGATCTCTCGCTCTACGACGACAGACCGCTCCCCGGCGCGCCGGTCGCGCCGCGCGAGACGATGAAAAAGGTCCTCTCCGTCGCCGAGGATTTCGCGGAGCGCTTCCCCGAGGCGGACAGCCTGCTCCTCCAGGGCGGGACGGGCCTGGGAAAGACCTTTCTCTCGGCCTGCGTGGCCCGCGCGGTCGCGGCGAAGGGCTTCTCCGTCTGCTACGACACGGCCGCGGCCGTGATCGGCAGCTTCGAGGCGCAGAAGTTCAGCCGCGACGAGAGCGCCGACGCGCGCGTGAAGCGGATGCTCTCCTGCGATCTGATGATCCTCGACGACCTCGGCACCGAGATGCCGACGCCGATGGCGGAGAGCGCGCTTTACACGCTGATCAACACCCGCCTCGTCGAGAACAGAAAGACGATCATCAGCACGAACCTCTCCTTCGACGAGATGGCGAAGCGATACAGCGGGCAGATCTGCTCGCGCATCCGGGGCGAATACCGGCTGCTGCCCTTCGTCGGACGGGACATAAGGCTGATCAAACGATAAGAAAGCCGCGTCAAAGGAGTGAGCAGACATGCAGCATGAGATCACGAAGGCGATCCCCCTGCTGAACGCACGGGGCGATCTGAGCGAGCCGGGCTATGCGAAGAAACTGCTGCCCGTTTACCGCCGCGCGGACATCCGCGCAGGGAAGCTGCGCATCAAGGAGTGGGACTATTATCTCGTCAGCAACGGCCGCTTCGCGCTGGCGTTGACGATCGCCGACAACGGCTATATGGGCATGGACTCGGTCTCGCTCATCGAGCTGGAGGAGAACTGGGAGATCACGACCAGCCCCATGAGCCTGCTGACGCTCGGAAGGGTCGGCCTGCCCGAGCATTCCGGCAGCGGCGTCAGCGAGCACGGCGGCAAGGGACATCATCTGCGCTTCGAGGTCCTCGGCGGCGGGCGGCGCGTCCTCACGGCGCACATGGACCGCTTCGGAGACAAGGGCGCGCTCGACGCGCGCGTCGAGCTGTTTGACGAGCCGGAGGAGAGCATGGTCATCGCCACGCCCTTCGGCAAGCCGCGGCATTTCTATTATAACCAGAAGATCAACTGCCAGCGCGCAAAGGGCAGCGTCACATACGGCGGACGCACCTGGGTCTTCGACGGGGCCGACAGCTTTGCCGTGCTCGACTGGGGCCGCGGCGTGTGGACCTATCACAACACCTGGTACTGGGGCTCGGCCTCGTATCAGATCGACGGCGTGCCCTTCGGCTGGAACATCGGCTACGGCTTCGGCGACACCTCCGCCGCGAGCGAGAACATGCTCTTTTACGGCGGCAGGGCGCACAAGCTCTCGCAGGTGCGCTTCCATATCCCCGGCGGAGAAAAGGATTTCCTTGCGCCGTGGAAGTTCACCTCCGACGACGGACGCTTCGAGATGGACTTCGCGCCCGTCCTCGACCGCGCCTCGTGCACGGATCTCAAGCTCATCAAGTCCGACCAGCACCAGGTCTTCGGCCGCTTCAGCGGCAGAGCCGTGCTGGACGACGGCAGGGTGATCGAGGTCAAAGACTTCCCCGGCTTTGCCGAGAAGGTAGAAAACAAGTGGTGACGCCGCAGCACAAGAAAACGGAGCGTCTGCCGGACGGCAGGCGCTCCGTTTTCTTTTCCCGGGGGATCGTGATCAGGGTCGGCCGGGGCTTGGCTCCGGCTCGTCGACGACCACGACGTCGGGGCTCGGCTCCGGCCCGTCGACGACCACGACGTCGGGGCCCGGCTCCGGCTCGTCGATGACCACGACGTCGGGCACGGGCACCGGCGTCGCCGCCGGCCGCAGCCAGGGGTACATGGCGTAGATATCCTCGTCCGTCAGATACCAGGGGTTTTCCGGATCGGGGTCGGTCGGGTCCCAGCCGCGGCGCAGCTCGTTGTCCGAGATCTGCGGGGCGACGGGCTTGCCGAGCGGGCCGGGATCCTCGTCGCAGTAGAATTCCACGGCGTAGATGTTGTAATAGTTCTCCCAGATCCACTTGGCGTCCTTCACCTGCAGTCTCACGCAGCCCGCGGAGGCGCTGGTGCCGAGCTTGTCATATTCCCAGTATTCCAGCGAGGAATTGTCCCATTTCACCTGATAGGGCACCGAATGGAAAAGGATGTCGTCGTCGATCTCGGTGACGTAGTAGCCGTAGACGTCGTAAAACAGGTCCTGCCACAGCAGCTGCCAGCCCAGACGGAACACGCCGCTGCGCGGCGTGGCCGGTCCGGTGGAGCAGACCATGGCCATGAAGGGCAGGTCGTATTCGCCGCTGTCGCTGCGGGTGTAGACCGTGACGGTGTTGGCGGTGCAGTTGACCTTGATGTAATAGAGATAGTCGTTCTTGTCGACGAAGGGGAAGGCCTCCTCCGCCGGGTCGGTGATCGCGGCGGGCGTAGGCTCCGGGGTCGGGACGGGCGTGGGCTCGGGCGTCGGCTCCGGAGTCGGGACGGGGGTGGGCTTCGGCGTCGGTCTCGGGGTCGGCTCCGGCGTGGGCTCGGGCGTGGGCTCCGGCGGCATGAGCCCGGCGGAAAAGGCCTCGGTCACGTCGACGAGCGAAAAGCTGCCCTGCATGGCGCCGGCGTACACCGCAAAGCACAGGACAAAGATCAGGATCAGGATGAAAAAGCGTTTCATCGCGTCGCTCTCCGTAAAAAAGTATCTGTCTGTACGCGCCCCCTCCGGGGGCCTTTTTGTTACGCGGCGTCGGCGAGCGGGCCCTCATAGCCCAGCGCGTCGCCGATCATCACGGCGATGGAATCGATGGAGTCCTCCTCGAAGGGGCTTCTCAGACCGCCGTTCGAGACGGTTTCCATGAAGCTCTCCCAGTCGCGGGGCAGGATCTCGAAATACTTCGCGAGACCGCGGCCGGAGCGCTGCAGCTCCAGCTCGTAGATCTGCATGGCGACGCTCAGGGACACGGGGTAGGAGATCACGTAGAAGGGGTACTCGAAGAAGTGGGTGATGTCCATCCAGTAGTACTTGTAATACTCCTCGAAGCCCTCCTCGCAGAAGCCGAAGTCCTTCGCCGCCTGCAGCGCGATCTCGTTGATCTTCTCCGCCGTCAGCTCGTCGGGGCCGACGGCGTGGACCCGGCTCTCAAATTCCGCAAAGGCGGACTGCTGGATATAGGTGTCCAGCGCGTCGATCATCTTGCCCTCGCGGAGCCGTTCGATCTCCCTGTCGGGGAGCACCCCGTCCATGTGCGAGAGCGAGAGGAATTCCAGCGCCTGCGAGAAGATCTCGGCGACGTCGATGGTCTCGTTCGCGTCGAAGTTGACGTAGGCGTCCGTGTAGTGGCCGAACTCGTGCACAAAGGTCAGCAGGTCCGTCGTGGTGCCCTTGGGCTTGAGGAAGATGAAGGGGGCGTCGTAGTTGCTCAGATAGGTCTGAAAGGAGGTGTCGGCCTTGTAAACGCTCGGCTCGATGTCGTACAGGCCGTAGCGGCTCATAAAGGAGAAGGCCTCGGAGCAGTCGTGGCCGATGTTCCTCGCCACGGCCTGCATATCCGCGTACAGCGCCTCGGAGGAGAGCGACGCGTAGCTGATGCCGTAGCTCAGCGAGAGATCCTTCGCCCACAGGTAGATCGGGACGAGCTCGCGCTTCACGCCTTCGACGAACACGGCTCCGTCCTCCGGGCTGTAGTCGCGCTCGAAGCAGAAGACGTATTCCATCTCCTCACAGGAGTCGAAGCCCATCTTTTCGGCCATCTCGGTGCGCACGCGCATCAGGTCGATGTAGATCTCGGCAAGAGGCTCGTTGTACTTGCGGTAATAGCTCAGGAGCACGGCGATGTAGCGGTAATAGCCCGCCAGATCCTCGGCGTTCGAAAGCTCCTCGATCAGCTCGTTGAAGCTGCGCTCCTCGCCGTCGTAGGTCACGGTCGGATCCGCCACAAGCTCGCGGTAGCGGCTGACGAGCTCGCTCTCGCGCTGCATGAGCGCGACCGTCTCGTCGTTGTAGTAGGAGTCGTCCGGGTCGGCGTATTCCTCGCAGAAGCCGTCCCAGAAATAGTCCTCCTCCAGCTCCTGTCCGAGCGCGGAGCCGGCGCAGGCGTAGTACATCTGATCGAACAGGCGCGAAACCTCCGAGCTCTCGGTGCTGATCCACTCGTACTCCGCGGCGTAGTATTCGTCCCGCAGGTCCTTGCAGTTGTATATGTTGGCCAGCGAGTACATCGTGGAGAAATCGTCATAGTCGTCCATGCAGCGGTCGAGCAGCTCCTCGACACGCTTGAGCGATTCTCCGCCCTCGAGCGCGCTTTCCACAGCCGCGACGTCGTTCGCCAGCCCCTCGGTGTCGGGGCGGGCGTAACGCATGTCGGAGAACATCACGCCGTCGGGATTGTGCTCCATCGAGGCGCGATCGGTGATCTGCGAGAGCGTGTCGCTCAGCATGCCGGCCAGACCGCCCTGCGATCCGCCGTCCGGCTCGAAGCCCGGCAGACCGCAGCCCGCCAGCATCACCAGCGCCAGCGTGAGCGCGACGATCTTCAAAGTCCTTCTTTTCATGCTCCGGCCTCCCCAAAAACACTGAAGATATTTCATTTTATCACAAAAGCGCCGCGATGAAAAGAGTCAAATCCGGGAAGAAAAGGGCGGCGCAATCCGTGCTTGAAAAGCGGGCGGGATTTCCCTATAATGAGAGAAAAGAAAGCTTTTCGGGAGGACGCAGACATGAATGAGATATTCGTCACAGGCCACCGCAACCCCGATACCGACTCGATCGTCGCAGCGATCTCCTACGCCGCGCTGCGCAACGCGCTCGGCGACAGCGAATACCGCGCGGCGCGCATCGGCTCGATCAACGACGAGACGGCCCGCATGCTCGAGCGCTTCGGCTTCGAGGCGCCGCTGCACATCAAAAACATGCGCACGCAGGTGAGCGACCTCGACTATGACAGGCCGCCCACGCTGCACAGCACGGTCACGATGGACCTCGCCTGGCACACGATGCGCGACGTCGAGGCCTCCTCGCTGCCGATCGTCGACGACGACGGCGCGCTCTTCGGCCTGCTCTCCGCCGGGGACATCGCAGGCTACAGCATGCGCTCGATCACCGACGGCCGCATCGAGGCGCTGCCGGTGTTCAACCTGCTGAGCGTGCTCGAGGGCAAGCTGGTCAACGAGAACAGCTTTGTGGTCGAGACCGTTTCCGGCGAGCTGCGCATCGCCGTGCCGCAGGCCATCGACGAGCCGGTCGGCGACGGGCGCGACCGCATCCTGATCTGCGGCGACCAGCCGGAGCTCATCGCCGAGGCGCTCGAAAAGGAGATCAACTGCCTGATCATCTGCCAGAGCGAGATCCGCCCGGAATGGACGCGGAGCACGGCCGCGACCTGCATCGTCTCCACGCCGCTCGACGCCCGCACGGTCGCGAGACTCGTCTATCTGGCCATCCCCGTCGAGCGCGTCTGCCAGAAGAAGGACATCGTCGCCTTCCACCTTTCGGACTATCTCGACGACGTGCGGGAGGTCCTGCTCAAGAGCCGCTTCCGCAGCTACCCCGTGCTCGATGAGAACGAGCGCGTCGTCGGCATGCTCTCGCGCTACCATCTGCTGCGCCCGCGCCGCAAGCGCGTGGTGCTCGTCGACCACAACGAGGCGGCCCAGTCCGTCCCGGGGCTCGAGCAGGTGGAGATCATGGAGATCATCGACCACCACCGCCTGGCCGACATCCAGACCGCGCAGCCGGTGTCCGTGCGCAACGAGCCCGTGGGCAGCACGAACACGATCATCACCGCCATGTATCAGGAAAAGGGCGTCATGCCCTCGCCCAGGATGGCGGGGCTGATGGCCGCGGCCATCCTCTCGGACACGGTCATGTTCAAGTCGCCCACCTGCACGGCGCGGGACGTCGCGATGGCCGAGCGCCTCGCGCGCATCGCCCACGTCTCGCTCGAGGACATCGGGCGGGAGCTCTTCTCCGTCCAGGGCGCGGAGGAAAAGCCCATCGAGGAGCTCTTCCGCACGGACTACAAGGTCTTCCACATCGCCGAGCACAACATCGGCGTGAGCCAGATCACCTGCGCCGACGCCTCCGGCCTGCTCGCGCGGCGGGAGGAGTTCATGGCCTATATGCGGAAGCTGCAGAAGGAAAAGGAATTCGACTTTGTGATCCTGATGATCACCGACGTGCTGCAGGAGGGCTCGCATCTGCTGTATGTCGGCAGCGACGAGGATATGCAGCAGGCCTTCGGCGCCGCGCCCAAGGACAAGAGCATGTTCCTGCCCGGCGTGATGAGCCGCAAGAAGCAGATCATCCCCATGCTCACGGCCCTGTGGGGATAAACGGAGATAAAAAAACGGGAGGACTTCTTTCGAAGTCCTCCCGTTTTCGCTCTTTTCAGAACAACAGCAGCAGCGCGTCGTACAGGCTTGCCGTCCACATGAGGAAGTTATGCCCCGCGCCGATGGCGAGCATATGGGCGTTCTCCCCGTCGGTCACGCGCTCGACCCGGGTGCAGATGCTGCGGTAGATGTTCCGGTGGTACTGTCCGGTCTCGAACTCGTCCATCATGCCGTAGCTGGCGATATAGCCGCAGATCTCCCAGCCGCGGTTGTCCTCGGATTCGAGCTGGACGGAGATGCGGCCGTTGTCGCCGTTGGAGAAGCAGCAGAAGTTCCCGACGACGTCCAGACAGCGCGGCATCACGCAGGTATAGGTATACATCGAGCCGCGGCTCAGCCCCCCGACGGCGAGATGGGCGCGGCCCGCGCGCAGCTCGTCGAGGCTGCCGCCGCCGAGATAGGTGGAGAAGTTCTGCGCGATATAGGGCAGTACCAGCTCCTTCAGGATGGTCTCGCCGTAAGTCGGATCGTCAAAGCCGCGGTTGGCGAGCCCGACGATCAGAAAGGGGGCGCAGAGCCGCTCCTCGACCATGCGGTCGTAGACGTGCCGGAATTCGATCTCGCCGAGGCGCGTCGGCTCGGGCTCGTCGACCCAGTCGCCCGCCTGCCCGCCGTCGCCGTGCAGCAGGACGACGACGTTGTACTGTACGTCCTCGCTGTAATCCCAGGGCAGCCAGACGGCGATCTCATGCTCGCGGCCGTCCGCGCCGGTGAGCAGCTCGCGGAAGTGCCGCCCCTCGTGCGCGGAGAGCTCGAAATAGCGCTCGGGCAGCTCGGCGAAGCACAGCGGCGCCTCCGCCCCGCAGACCTCGCAGATCCCGTCCATGCCGAAGCGGTGGTAAAAGGCCTCGCCGCAGATCGGACAGAGCGCGGTCTCCGGGTCGTGGACCTGATTGCGGCACTGCCAGCGGCAGACAAGACAGCGGTGCTCGGCGTCAAAGCCCTCGCCGTGCCCGCAGGCGAAGCCGCACAGCGTACAGAGGCCCGTCTCCGGATCAAAGACATGCCGGTGCGGCGTGGGCTCCGGCGACGCGGTCGGCGTCGGCTCCGGCGCGGGGCTGAGAAGGGGAGCCCTGTTCGCGGCGAACACGGCGCAGAGCACGCAGCACACGATCAGCGCGAGCGCCGCGCCGAGAAGGATCCGTTTCTTTTTCTTCATCTTCCGCGGCCCTCCCGGCCATCGGCCGTCCTCAGTCCCCGACCTCGATATCCAGCCCCAGCTCCTGCGGGCGGAAGCGCGGGCAGACGTTCTCGGCCACCGTGATCACCGAGGCGGCGAGCTTCGTGCCGATCTCCACGGCCTCCGGCATGGTCTTGCCGTAGGTCAGGCCGATCGCGACCCCGGCGCAGAAGGCGTCGCCCGCGCCGGTGGTGTCCCGCACGGTCACGCTGCTGGCTGGATAGACGCCGCTGAGCCCCTCCTTCGTGGCGTAGACCGCGCCGCGGCTGCCCATCGTAACGATCATCGAAGGGAAGTCGGCGTTGGCGAGGTGCTGCGTAAGCGCCTCGCACAGCTCCTCGGGGCTGAGGGCGGAGAAATCGCTGACAAAGAGGATGCCCGCCTCCTGCACGTTGCACACGAAGCAGTCGATATCCTGCAGGAAGTCGCGCCGCAGCGAGGCGATGGACATGTTCGCCACGACGGCGTAGACCTTCTTTTCATATTTGCGCGCGTATTTGAGCACGCGCTTGACGACCTCCTTGTCGAGGTCGATCTCGATGACGATGCTGTCGGCGCCGGCGAAGATCTCGTCGCCCTTTTCGTCGAGAAGCTCGACCATCGCGTCCATGTTCGGCCGCTTGGAGATCGAGCCGACGACGTCGCCGCTCTCGTCGAAGACGGCGAGCCAGATGCCCATGCCGTCCGGCACCGTGACGACATAATCGGTGTTCACACGGTGGTTGCGCAGCTTGCGCAGCACCTCCGCGCCCTCGGCCGTGTCGTCCACCATGCTGACGAACACGGGCCGCAGCTCGACGTTGCCGATGTCCTCGGCCACGTTGCGCCCCACGCCGCCGTGCACGATCTGCACGCTGCCGGAATTGCGTCCGCCCGGGATATAGATCTCCTCCGGGAAGCCCTTGATGTCCACGAATACGTTGCCCACGACCACGATCGCCATAGCAGATTCTCTCTTTCCATGTATTCTGCGCCTGAGGTTTTGCCGCGTTTATACGGCCTGCGCTTTCTCTTTGTCAAAGCTGTGCAGCCAGTCCGCGCGGAGATAGTAAACGATCAGAAAGACCGTGCTCAGAAACCAGGTCAGCGGATAGACCCAGTTGACGACCTCGATCGTATGCCGGTAAGGCATGACGACCGAGAGGAAGCTCACGCGCACGACGCACCAGAAGATCAGCATCGCCAGCATCGGGATATTGGCCTTGCCCGCGCCGCGCAGTACGGCGGAGAGACAGTGAGAGGCCGCCAGCAGGAAGAAAAACACCGAGCAGACCTTGGCCCTGCTCACGCCGAAGGCGATGGCCTCCGGCTCGGAGGTGAAGGCGCCGAGCAGATGCGGCGCGATGAGATAGATCGTCACGCCGATGAGCTCCGCCGCGATGAGCGAGCAGAGGATGCCGAAGCGCGCGCCGCGGCGGGCGCGCTCGTGCTCGCGCGCGCCGAGGTTCTGTCCCACGAAGGTGGTCAGCGCCATCTGGAAGCTGGTAATCGGCAGAAAGGCGAAGCCCTCGATCTTGGAATAGGCGCCGCAGCCCGCGACGGCCATCGTGCCGAAGGAGTTGACGTAGGACTGTACGACCACGTTCGCGATCGCGATGACCGAGTTCTGCATGCCGGTGGGCAGGCCGTAGCGCACGATCAGACGCAGCATCTCCCTGTCAAAGCCCAGCTCGCGCAGCACGAGACGGTGGCTCTCGCGCGAGCGCATCAGCCGGATCGCGCAGAGAAGCGCGCTGATGATCTGGGAGACGATCGTCGCGAGCGCCGCGCCGATCACGCCCATCGAGAACGCGGCCACGAGGAGAAGGTCGAGCACGACGTTGAGCAGCGACGAGACGATGAGAAAATACAGCGGCGTGCGGCTGTCGCCCACGGCGCGCATGATCCCGCAGAGAGAGTTGTACATCACCATGCCGATCGAGCCGGCGAAGATGATGCGGATGTAGTTGACGGACAGCTCCATCACGTCCTCCGGCGTGCCCATCAGGCGAAGCAGCCAGGGCGTGAGCGTCGTGCCGGCGAGCGTGAGCATCGCCGAGGTGACAAGGTTGAAGGCCACCGCGGTGTGGATCGCCAGACGCATCCTCTCCACGTCGCGCGCGCCGAAATAGCGGGAGATCACCACGCCCGCGCCGATCGAGACGCCGACGAAGAAGCTGATGAGCAGGAAGCTGAGGTTGCCCGTCGCGCTGACGGCGGCGAGCGCGTCGTTGCCGACGAAATTGCCCACGATCAGCGCGTCCGCGACGTTATAGAGCTGTTGAAAAAGATTCCCGATGAATACGGGGGCGGCAAAGCGGAGCATCTTTCCGCTGATGCTGCCCTCGGTCATGAGAAGCTGGGTGCTGTGCAAGATCGCTTCACCTCGAAACGCCGGTCGAAAACCGTCGGGATAACATATCTATTATATGCGCGCGCTGCCCGTCCGTCAATCGTTCAAAACGGAGGAAAAGGCGCGCAGCCTGCGGCGGCGGGCCTGCCAGTCGGGGATCACGCACGCGAGCGCGGCATAAAAGGCCGGGGAATGGTCGGCGTGGAGGAAGTGCGTCAGCTCGTGGGCGACCACGTATTCCACGCAGTCCTCCGGCACGGCGGCGAGCCGCGCGTTGAAGGTCACGACGCGTTTCGCCGGGCGGCAGTTGCCCCAGCAGGAGCGCATCGACCGCATGCGGATCTCCGGGCGCGGCACGCCGAGCGCGGCAAAGCGCGGCCAAAGCCTTTCGAGGGCCGCGCGGCAGAGAGCCTCGCTCTCGGCGCGGAAGCATTTGTCGAGGGCGCGGCGCACGCTCTCGCCGTCGTCCGGCGCGCGCAGCGCGAGGCGCAGCACGTCCCCTTCGACGCGCAGGGAGACGCGGGAGGCGCGCCCGAGCGCGAGCGTGAGAGCCCTCCCGTGCCAGAACAGAGCTTCCCCCTCCGCGCAGGGAAGGGCCGTCCCGGCCGTGCGCTCCAGCGCGCCGAGGATGAAATCCGCGCGCGAGCGCAAAAAGCTCTCGATCGCCGCGAGGGGGATCCAGCGCGGCGCGGAAACGAAGAGCGCTCCGCCGTGCACGCGCAGATTGACGTTCTTCACCCGCTTGCGCTCGAGCGTGTAGGCCGTCGGTATTCCGTTCAGGTCGATCGTTCTTTCCATAGCTTTTTTATTATACCTCTGCGCGGAAAAAAGAACAAGAGAAGAACGATCGAAGCGGGGACTGCGCCGAAAACGGAACAGATAACGGCCCTTTGCATGGGAAAGACGCAAAGAGCGAAACAAAAAAACACAAACGCTTCGCACTTTGCATAAAAAAAGGGGCCGCTTTTGTGTATATGTCCGAAAATGCGAAAAAAGGGCCAAATTGTTCAAAAAACAGTTATAATGAAAGCGGCGTCGGGAAGGAGGGGCCTGCTTTGCCATGCCCTTGGACCGGAGCCGCACCGAAACCGCAGCGAATACTTCAACATAAAAGTCAGGAGGAATTCTTATGGTCAGGAAATCCATGGACGGCAACGAGGCCGCCGCGTACGCCAGCTATGCCTTTACCGAAGTCGCGACGATCTACCCCATCACGCCGTCCAGCCCCATGGCCAACCACGTGGACGAGTGGGCGGCCAAGGGAAAGAAGAACCTTTTCGGCATGCCCGTCAAGCTCATGGAGATGCAGGCCGAGGCCGGTGCCTGCGCCGCCATGCAGGGCGCGCTTGAGGCCGGCGCTCTCGGCACGACCTACACCTCCGCGCAGGGCCTGATGCTGATGATCCCGCCGATGTACCGCATCGCGGGCCTGCTGCTGCCCGCCGTCATGCACGTCGCGGCGCGCTCCGTCGCGACCGAGGCGGTCTCCATCTTCGGCGACCACCAGGACGTGATGGCCTGCCGCCAGATCGGCTGGGCGCAGCTCGCCTCCTCCAGCGTGCAGGAGTGCATGGATCTCGGCGCGGTGGCGCATCTCGCCGCCATCAAGGGGCACGTCCCCGTGCAGCACTTCTTCGACGGCTTCCGCACCTCCCACGAGATCCAGAAGATCGACGTGCTCGACTATGAGGACCTGGGCAAGATGCTCGACTGGGACGAGCTGAAGAAGTTCCGCGACCGCTCACTGAACCCCGAGCATCCGACGATCCGCAACAGCGGCGAGAACGACGACATCTTCTTCCAGCACCGCGAGGCCTCCAACCCGACCTACGACGCCTTCCCCGCCGTGGTCGAGGAGTATATGGAGAAAATGTCCGCGCTGACGGGCCGCGACTACAAGCTGTTCAATTACTTCGGCGATCCGGAGGCCGAGCGCGTGATCGTGGCGATGGGCTCGGTGTGCCAGTGCGCGCAGGAGGTCGTGAACTACCTCTGCGAGCGCGGCGAAAAGGTCGGCCTGATCCAGGTCCGTCTCTACCGCCCCTTCTCCCTCAAGCACTTCCTCGGCGCGATCCCCGCAAGCTGCAGGGTCCTCACGACGCTCGACCGCACCAAGGAGCCCGGCGCTCTCGGCGAGCCGCTCTACGAGGACGTCAGCGCCGCGCTGGCCGAATCCGGTCTTAAGCTGCAGCTGCTCGGCGGCCGCTACGGACTGAGCTCGAAGGACACCACGCCCGCGCAGATCAAGGCCGTGTTCGACAACATGGCCGGCGAGAAGAAGAACCACTTCACCGTCGGCATCAACGACGACGTGACGCATCTGTCCCTGCCGGTCGGCGAAAACATCGTCACCTCCGGCAAGTCGATCATCTCCTGCAAGTTCTGGGGTCTCGGCTCTGACGGCACGGTCGGCGCGAACAAGAACTCCTGCAAGATCATCGGCGACAACACCGACCAGTACGTGCAGGCCTACTTCCAGTACGACGCGAAGAAGTCCGGCGGCCTGACCCGCAGCCACCTGCGCTTCGGGCACGAGCCGATCCAGTCCACCTACTACGTCACGATGGCGGACTTCGTCGCCTGCCACAAGCAGAGCTACATGTACACCTACGACATCGCCAACGAGGTCAAGCCCGGCGGCATCTTCCTACTGAACACCCGCTGGAAGGGCAAGACGCTCGAGGAGAACCTGCCCAACCGCGCCAAGAGGCTGCTGGCCGAGCGCAAGGCGCAGTTCTACACCATCGACGCCACCGACATCGCCGAGGAGATCGGTCTCGGCAACCGCACCAGCACCGTGCTGCAGGCCGCCTTCTTCAAGCTCTCCGGCGTGCTGCCCATCGACGAGGCCGAGAACTACATGAAGCAGGCCGCGATCAAGACCTTCTCCCGCAAGGGCGAAAAGATCGTCAACATGAACCTCGCCGCCATCGAGCGCGGTCTCACCGACATGGTGAAGATCGACATCCCCGCCGCGTGGGCCGATCTCAGGGACGAGGAGCTGACAGTCGACGGCGACCTGCCCGAATATGTGCGCAAGGTCCTCATCCCGATGAACCGCGCCGACGGCGACAACATCCCCGTGTCCACCTTCTCGCAGTATGCCGACGGCGTCATGCCCATCGCGATGGCCAGATACGAGAAGCGCGGCGTGGCCGACAACGTTCCCGTCTGGGACGCCGACAAGTGCATCGGCTGCAACCGCTGCTCGCTGGTCTGCCCGCACGGCGCGATCCGGCCCTTCCTCTTCACCGAAGCCGAGGCCGCCGCCGCGCCCGAGAGCTGCGTGACCAAGAAGGCGATCGGCAAGGGCTTCGAGGGCCTGCGCTACCGCATCCAGGTCGGCGTGCTCGACTGCCAGGGCTGCGGCAGCTGCGTCAACGTATGCCCGGCGAAGGAAAAGGCCCTGCACATGGTCCCGCTGGACGACGTGCGCGCGGAGCAGAAGAACTGGGATCACTGCCTCACGCTCAGCGAGAAGCCGAATCCCATGAACAAGTTCTCCGCCAAGGGCAGCCAGTACGAGCAGCCGCTCTACGAGTTCGCGGGCGCCTGCCCCGGCTGCGGCGAGACGCCGTATATCAAGCTGCTCACCCAGCTCTTCGGCGACCGCATGTACACCGCCAACGCCACCGGCTGCTCGCAGGCCTACGGCTTCTTCGCCCCGACCTTCCCGCAGACCGTCAACAAGCGCGGCTTCGGCCCCGCCTTCTCCAACTCGCTGTTTGAGAACAACGCCGAGTTCGCCCTGGGCATCTCCCTCTCGGCCGAGCAGATGCGCGCCCAGACCGCCCTGCACGCCCGCGCCGTGATCGAGCAGAGCGGCGACGAAAAGCTCAAGGCCGCGCTGCAGCGCTGGCTCGACGAGGGCGCCGACGCCGACAAGACCGTCGAGGTCGCGGACGCGGTGCGCGAGGCGCTTGCCGAAACGAAGGAGCAGAGCGCGGACATCGATTACATCCGCTCCCGCGAGGACACGCTGACCAAGAAGGCCATCTGGATGGTCGGCGGCGACGGCTGGGCCTACGACATCGGCTACGGCGGTCTCGACCACGTGCTGGCCTCGGGTCTCGACCTCAACGTCCTGGTCATGGACAACGAGCTCTACGCCAACACCGGCGGACAGGCGTCCAAGGCCACGCCGATCGGCGCGGCGGTGCAGTTCGCGGCCGCCGGCAAGGCTACGCCCAAGAAGGACATGGGCGTGATCCTGTCGAACTACGGCTACGTCTACGTCGCGCAGATCAACCTCGGCGCGAACCCCGAGCACGCGATCCGCTGCCTGAAGGAGGCCGCGGCCTACCACGGCCCGTCGATCGTCATCGCCTATGCGCCCTGCATCAACCACGGCCTTTCCAAGGGCATGAGCCAGGTCATGGACGAGGCGAAGGCCGCCACCGAGTGCGGATTCTGGCCGCTGTACCACTACAATCCCGACATCGAGAAGGAGGGCGGCAATCCCTTCGTGCTCGACTCCGGCGAGCCCAACGGCAAGCTGCGCGAGTACATGATGGGCGAGGTCCGCTTCTCCTCGCTGACCCGCACCTTCCCCGAGCGCGCGGAGATGCTCTTCGCCGAGGCGGAGGACTTCACGGCGCGCCGCTACGCCAAGTACAAGAGGCTGGCCGGCAAGTAAGCTTTTCCGATAACAGCAACACAGGCGGGAGCCGTTCGGCTCCCGCCTGTGTTTTTTTTTGATACGGTCTTCAGTTCTTTTTTCCGACTACCTGATACATCCGATCGTCGGAGATCACGGCGGTCACGGTCAGGTGCCCGGCAAAGATCGCGGCGAGATCTTCCGCCGACATCAGCCCGTTGGAGACGCGGCTCGCCGCGCCGTGGTGGTGCGCGTCGATCTTCTCGCGGCTCATCCCGTGGGCGACCGTCAGCGTGCCGCCCGGCCTGAGCAGAGCGGCAAGGCGCGCGATCAGCCGCGCCGGATCGGGAAAATGCGGGAAGGCGTTGTAGACGACGATGCAGTCGAAGAGCCTGTCAAAGTCTGTCCGTTCCACGTCGCCGCAGAGGATTTTCACAGTCTCCTGCGGGTATTTTCCCCGCGCGATCCGCGCCATATTCGGAGAAATGTCGATCCCGGTCACGGAGGCGACGCCCCGCGCGAGATAGTCGCCGATCAGCACGCCCGTGCCGGTCGCCACGTCGAGCACATCCTTGCCCGCGCTCACCTCGGCCTTGTCCAGGATCGCGGCGATGATTTCGTCGCTGCGGATCATTTCGGCGTCCCAGTCCGGCGCGAGCCGGTCGAAGAACGCGGCGACTTCCTTGCTGTCGATCATCGTTTTATCCGAAGAAGGTCGCGGTATCGAGCTTTTGATACCCGCCGAAGCTGGAAGGCGCGGCAAAGATCTGCTCGGAAAGATCCATGCCGAAGAAGGCCTGCGTGACCTCGTCGGTCTTCGCGATCATGTCGATATCTTCAAAGAGCTCGGGATAGACGGTCTTGGCAATGAACCAGGTGTTGATCAGAGCGATCTCGCAGTTGGTGTAATAGGCGTTGTAGGCCATTTCAAGATAGACCTCGCCGTCGCGCCAGGCCTTGCAGGTGTCGAACATCGCAGGATTCTCGGCGTAGAGCGGCTTGATGTTCTTCACGGCCGCGGCGTCCATGATGATGATATCCATGTCCTCGCCCGCGTCGACGAATTTTTCCTCCTCGATGGCCTGGATGGCGGGACCCTCCACGCCGGTCACGGCGTTTTTGATGTTGGCGACACGGAAAGCGACGTACTTTTCCGTTCCGATCATCAGGTGGTTGGTCGTGCCCCAGTTGCCGAGCCCACAGATATACACGGCGGGCTTCCGGTCCTCGGGAACGTCGGCGGTGCGCTTTTCGATCTCGGCCCGCTCGGATTCGATGAAGCTCACGAGCGATTCGGCCTTTTCCTCTTCGCCGAAGATCACGCCGAGCATGCGAAGCGTGCCGAGGAAGTTCTCGTCGAAGACGCCGCCGGGGCCCATTTTGAGCGTGACGACAGGGACGCCGAGCTGCTCTTGCAGCGCGTCCTCCTTCTCCACGTCCTCATACTCGGAGATGACGATATCCGGGTCGCAGGCGAGGATCTTCTCCGCCTCGGCCGTCTGTGCCTGCGGGCCGCCCACGCCGCAGGACGGCAGCGCGGCAAAAGCGTCTCCGTAGGCGAGCATGTATGGCCGCGCCACGGAATCGAACATCTTGGGCCGCTCGGCGAGCGAGGTGTTGTCGATGTCCTCCACGCCGCAGAGCAGCGCGACGTCGCCGACATAGCTGTACATGCGCAGCGCGCCCGCGCCGATGCAGACGACGCGCTTGTAGCTGCCCGGCGTGACGGCCACTTCACGGCCGATCATATCGGTGATCGTGATCTCTTGCGGCTCGGCCGGCGCGGGCGCTTCCGCCGGGGCGGGTTCTTCGGCTGCCGGAGCCGGCTCTTCGGCCGCGGGCGCGGGTTCTTCGGCCGCGGGCGCCGGAGCGGGGGCGGGAGCCGTCTGACCGCAGGCCGCAAGCGCGAAGATCATAGCGAGCGCCAACAGCAGGGAAAGGATCTTTTTCATCTTTTTTCTCCTCCGTTTACAATGACCTTTTTACCTTCTATCTCCAGGATGCGTACTTCCGCATCAAAGATCTCCCGGATGACTTCCTTTGTGACGATCTCGGGCCCGCCCGCACAGCGGATCTTCCCGTCCTTCATGAAGAAGAAGCGGTCGCCCAGCTCGAGAGCCTGGTTGAAATCATGCAGCGAGGTGAGGATGCCGATGCCCTTTTCCCGGGCGACACGCCGCGCCTCTTCGATGATCAGCTGTTCGTTGGCGATGTCGAGATTGCCGGTGGGCTCGTCAAAAACGAGCATGCGCGGCTCCTGCGCGAGGGCCCGGGCGATGGCGATCTTCTGCCGCTCTCCGCCGGAGAGCTGTTCGACGTTGCGCGCGGCGAAATCCTCCAGATGCATGTCCCGCAGGATGCGCCATACGATCTCCTCGTCCTCTTTTCCCGCCTTGTAACCGAAATAGGACACGCGGCCCATCAGCACCGTGTCGAAAACGCTCAACGCGCCGAAGTGGATGCTCTGCGGCACATAGGCGATGCGTCTGGCGCGCTCGGAGCGCTTCATTTTCAGCAGATCCTCGCCGTCAAAGCGGATCTCGCCGCTCTCCGGCCTTTGGATGCCGAGGATGTTCTTGAACAGCGTCGTCTTGCCGGAGCCGTTCTTGCCCAGCACGACGCCGATCTCTCCGTCGCGCAGCGTCAGATCGACGCCGTCCAGCACGAGAGGAGAGCGTTTTCCGTAACGGAAATGCAGGTTTTCAATGGTCAGCATCCGTCATGCTCCCCCTTCCGTCCGAAGATGATCGCAAGGAAGAAGGGCGCGCCCAAAAACGAGGTGATCGCGCCGACCGGCAGGGCGGAGCCGCCGCCCATGCTGCGTGAGAGCGTGTCCGAGAGCAGAAGCAGGATGCTTCCCGAAAGAGCGGCGGCGGGGATCGACACGCGGTGATCGTGCCCCAGCAGGCGCTTGATCACGTGCGGGCAGATGATACCGACGAAGCCGATGACGCCGAGGAAGGACACACAGACCGCCGTGATGACCGAGGCAAAAAGCATCGTCAGAAAACGCAGCAGATCCACGTTCACGCCCATGCTCTTGGCCGCGGCGTCGCCGCTTAAAAGAGCGTTGAGCTTCCAGCTTGTCAGCAGGAAAAAGCCGACGCCCGTCAGCACGACGACGGCCATGATCAGGTCGGTCCTGTAGGTGGCGCGGCCGAGATCGCCGAAGGTCCATACCACCGCGGCGGAGAGACCGACGTCCGTGGCGTAGAACTGCAGGATCGTGGTCGCCGCCGTCCAGATCGAGCCGATCGCAATGCCGGCCAGCACGACCACGCCGGGCTGAAAGGCCCGCACGCGGCACAGGCCGAGGATCAGCAGGATCGAGGCGGTGGAAAAGAGAAAGGCGACGAGCGAGGTCGCGTAGGGATTGGCGCCGACCGTATAACTCGACAGATGATTGCCCGTGTCCAGAAAGCCGCCCGCAAAGGCGATGATGGAAAGGTTTGCGCCGAACACCGCCGCGTTGGATACGCCCAGCGTCGAGGGGGAGGCCATGGGGTTGTTCAGATCGGTCTGCATCACCAGACCGGCCACGGACAGCCCTGCGCCTGCCACGATCGCAGCCAGGACGCGCGGGATGCGGATGTTCCAGATGATACGCACCTGCGCGGCGCTGCCGCGTTTCAACAGCGCGGCGACGCAGTCCGCCGCGGTCATGCGGGACGAGCCCACAAACAGACAGACAAAAGACAGCACGACGACGGCAAAGGCCAGCAGGCAGATCGCCGCCGTGCTTTTTTTCCTGTTTTTCAATAGATCGTTTCTCTCTCTCATGGTTTGGATTGTATTCCTCTTTCCCACTATCCACAAGCCCCCCGGGGGGATACGGCCGGTCTTAAATAGAGCGGAAATGCTCCCGCGGGAGGAGTTTTTTTCAAAAAAGCGCAAAAATCATCCCCCCGGGGGGCTTGCGGAAGCCGTCCGCGCCGTGTTATGCTTCCGGCAGATCAGATGAGATCTCTCTCAACACCTCTCCCCTCACGCGCCCTGCGGTTTGGTCAGCCGCAGGGCGCTTGTCTTTGCCGGGCACATATCGTCGCGCGGGGGAACATATAGATGTTCCAAAGAGGCGCGGCCGCAGGGAGGGCCTGCTTTGCGCAGGGACCGCTGCGCCGCGCGCGGGGAGTGGTTTCGTGTATAAGGACATCGAGGAGCGCTCGCGTGCTCTGGCCGCATACCTGCTGGAGCATCAGTGCACCGTGCGCGCCGCCGCGGAGCGCTTCGGCGTATCCAAATCCACGGTGCACAAGGACATGAGCGAGCGGCTCGAGTACTTCGACCGCGCGCTGTGGCTGCAGGTGCGCGCGCTGCTGGAGCGCAACAAGGCCGAGCGGCATATCCGCGGCGGTCTCGCGACAAGAAGAAAATACCGCGGGGAATGAGAAAAACCCGTGCCGGAAGCCGGTGCTTTCAGCACGGGTTTTATCGTTTCCTTATCCGGTTTCGGGGGCGGAGGCTCCGCCGGGGCTCACAGGAAGCGGTCGTTGGGGCGGAGGATATCGTCGAGCATGCTCTGGACGCGGCGGCGCAGGTCCGCGCGCAGGTTCTGCGCGTCCGCGAGCAGGAGCTGCCGCCCCGTGAGCACGCGCAGACGCGCGTCGGCGACGCGGCGGCGCAGGTCTTCGAGCTTCATCGCGGCGACGGCCGTGTCCTCGGCCTGCATGGCGCGCATGCGCCCGACCTCCTCCTCGATGCCGGTGCGGATGCCCGCGTAGTTGAGCACGGCGCTCTCGCGCGCCAGACGCTGGTATTCGCGCGCAAGGTTGTAGCGGTCGATGACCTCGCCGAGCGCGTGGTAGATCTCGCCCTCGTCGCGCGCGCGGCCGTCGTACTCGCCGGAGCGGTATTTTTCGATGACCGTGCCGTAGCGCTCGTAAGCGCGCGCAACGGCCGTCTCCCAGGAGACGTACAGCTCACGCCGGGCGCCCTCGCCGACGGCGCGCATCGTCTCGCGCCTGCCGAGCAGCTTCTCGAGCGCCGCGGCCATCGAGGCGGCGTTTTCCTCGATGAGCACGCCGCTCACGCCGTCCTCCACGTCCTCGGCGGCGCAGCTCCCGCGCACGAGCACGCTGCCCAGACCGCAGGCCGCGGCCTCGCGCACGACGAGCCCGTTGGTGTCGAAGGTGGAGGGGAACAAAAACAGATCGGCGCGGCAGTACCACGCGCGGATCAGCGCGCGGTCGCGGATCGGCGGGATGAAGAGCACCTTGCCGTCGAGCCCGAGCGAGGTGCAGCAGGCCGTGATCTCGTCCCTGTCCGTGCCGCCGCCGATGAAGACCATGCGGAAGTCGAGCCCCTTCTCGTCGAGAGCCTTGAGCGCGTCGAGGATGATGCGGACGCCCTTGTACCACATCATGCGCCCGACGAAGAGGAACACGGGCAGACCGTCGGGCAGGTCATAATCCTTCGAAGCCTCGTGAACGGCCTCGTCGTCCGCGCGCCCCACCGGGAAGTCCACGCCGTTGGGCATGACGATATAGTCGCCTTCATAGCCCAGCTTGCGCAGGTTTTCGCCCGCGCCGCGGCTGACGGTCCACACCTCGTCGCAGGCGGAGATGTTCTGCACGAGGATGCGCGCGGCCTCCTCCCGGATCAGACGGCTGCGGATCGCGTTGGCGATGTCGATGTCGAACTTGGTGTGATAGGTGAAGACGATGGGCTTGTCGATGCGGCTGCGCAGCGTGCGCGCGAGCATCGTCGAGGTGACGGGGCAGTGGCTGTGGATCAGGTCGAAGCCCTCGCCCTCCAGCCGGGCCAGCACGTCGGCGTCGAAGGGCAGTCCCGCGCGGTAGCCGACGGCCTTCGTGATGTCCAGACTCGGATAGCGCACGACCTCGAAGGGGAAGACCGTGTCGTCCGCGTCGGGATAGAAGGGCGTGACCACCACGGCCTCGCCGTGGTTCTTCTGGATATATGTCCCGTAGTTCACCACGGCGTTCGCCACGCCGTCGATGGCGGGCGGAAAGGAATCGTTGATCAGACAGATCTTTTGCTTGTCCATGCTGCTTTGTTTACTCCTGTTGTTTTCCGAAGAAGTCGCTGCGGAAGCGAACGGCCGTCGGCGTGGCCGCGACGCCGCCGCGGCCGGTCTCCTTGAGCAGGGGCGACATCAGGTCGCCGACGGCGCGCATCGCGTCGATCACCTCGTCGGTGGGGATGCGGCTGCGGATGCCGGCGAGCGCCAGCTCCGCCGCGCCGAGAGCGTT
>JAFRDM010000002.1 GCA_017403885.1 Oscillospiraceae bacterium | reverse complement strand
GCGCCGCCCCCGGCGGCCCGCCGTTCGCCGCCCCCGCCCCGGCGCGGCCGGGGACGGAAAAAGCGGGCGGCAAATCGCCGCCCGCTTCCGGAAAGCCCGTCGAAGGCCCCTTATTTCCCTTTGTACTCCACGCAGAGCATCGTGATGTCGTCGAACTGCTCGGCGTCCTTCACAAACTCGTCCAGCGCGCCGCGCACCCCGCGCAGGATCTGCTCCGGCGTCCCGTCCGGCGCGGCGTTGAGCGCGCCGAGCATCCTCTCGAGAGAGAACATCTCGCCGCCCGCGGCGTTGGCCTCCGGCACGCCGTCGGTGTAGAGGAACAGCTTCGCGCCCTTCTCCAGCTGCAGCTCATACTGCGTATAGCGCTGCCCCGCGATGCCGCCCAGCACGAAGCCGTGCTTGTCGCGCAGCAGCTCGAAGCCGCCGTCCGCCCGTTTCAGCACGGGATATTCGTGCCCCGCGTTCGCGGCCGTCAGCTTCCCGGTGGAGAGCTCCAGGATGCCGACCCAGGCGGTGATGAACATCTCCGCCTCGTTGTTCGAGCAGATCGCCTCGTTCGTCAGCCGCAGGATCTCCGCCGGCGGATTGCCCAGCATCGCGCAGCTCTGCAGGATGATCTTCGAGGCCATCATGAACAGCGCCGCCGGCACGCCCTTGCCGGAGACGTCGGCGATCACGAGACACAGATGGTCCCCGTCGATCAGGAAAAAGTCGTAAAAGTCGCCGCCGACCTCCCGCGCGGGGTCCATCGAGGCGTAGACGTCGAAGTCCGTACGCTCGGGGAAGGGCGGGAAGATGCTCGGCAGCATCGCGGCCTGGATGCGCGTGGCCACGGACAGCTCGGTGCCGATGCGCTCCTTCTCGGCGGTGATGGCCTCGTTTTCGCGGATATAATCCTTCATGCGCTGCGTCAGCGACGCGAAGGCGTCGGCCAGAGTCTGCGTCTCGTCGCCCGTGTCGAGCGTCCAGTGAAAGTCAAGCTCGTCGCCCTGCATCGCGCCGACCTCGTCGGTCAGCAGCCGGATCGGCCGCACGATCTGCCGCGAGAGCGCCACGGACACGGCCAGCGCGATCAGCACCGCCGCGCCCAGCAGCGCCAACAGCCAGTACTGCGCCCGCACGGTATAGCCCGCCGCGTCGCGGAAGGCCGTCTCGGTCATCGTGTCGATGCTCTCGAGCAGGCGGTTCGTCGGAGCCTCCACGGCCTCCTGCGGCAGGAACACGACCATCGACCAGCCGACGGTCTCCATCGGCGCGTAGGCCGCGTAGCACGGCGCGCCGCCCACGGCCAGCAGCGTCACGCCCTTCCCGCCGCCCACGGCCAGCTCGGCCATGTCGGAGAGCGCCTCGTCCGCCGACAGGCGCAGATCCGGAGCGTCGGCGACCGCGGCGAGCGCGCCGCTGTCATAGGTGGAAAAGAGCACCTGTCCGCTCCTGTTGAGGATGCAGGCGTCGCCGCTGCCGCCCAGACTGACGCTGCGGACGAGCGTCTCCATGTCGTCGAGGTACATGCCCGCGCCGGCCACGCCCATCAGCTCGCCGTCCCGGAACACCGGCACGCCGCACATGATGCCCAGGCGCGGCGTGTGGGCGTCCTTGGTCACGGGGGTGAAGAAGGGAGCGCCGCTCGCGGCCGCGCCGACGTACCAGGGCCGCTCCTTCGCCTCCAGGGGCATGAGTTTCCCGTTCTCGTCAAACTTTTTCGCGGGGATGTAGTCGGCCTGCACCATGAAGCCGGACTCCGTCGCCACGTAAAGCGAGGCGATGTTGTCCTGGCTGGCGTTCACGGCCATCAGCGTGTCCTGCACGTTGCCGATCAGCTCCAGCTCCCCGACGATCGCGGGGTCCTCCGGGTCGACGGCGGCGGAATAGAGCACCTGGACGGTCAGCTCGCCGTCCTTCGACGGGTCGGGCAGGGAAACGGGGCGCGGCGCGTAAAGCGAGGGGTGGTTGTAGATCTGCGCCGCGTCGTCGGCCACGATCCGCACGCCGCGCTCGAACTCGAAGAAGATCTCGTCGGCGATCTTCGCTTTTTCGGCGGCCAGCTCGAGCATCCGGGCCTTCGACTGCTCGGTCATGTAGGCCGAGGAGCTCTGCCCGATGGTCTCTCTCAGCGCTTCGTTGGAGGCGGAGAGCGTGTCCGCGGCCTTCCGCATCGTGACGCCGAAGATCGTGCCCGCCACCAGCAGCATGCCGATCACCAGCGCGATCATCGCCCGCTGGATCTTCCATCCCAGCGATTTGTTCTTTCTCATCTGTCGCTTCCTCCCGGCGCGCGCCCGTGGGCGTACGCCGCATGATATTCTAAGCAAGTATATCACGCTTCCCGCCCCGCAGGCAACAGAGAATCTGCGTTTTTCCGCCTCTCCCGCCCTGCCTTTTCACGGGCCGTCCGGGGGGCCGGCCCCTACATCGGTATGACCGGGTTTTTCTCCGTAGGGGCGGGGCTTGTGCCAACACCCATAAGAGAGTTTTGAAGCAAAACGACTTGGTATCTGTCTGACAGGATTGAAAAAGAATATAGAAAGCATTAAGCGAACGGCCGGAGCTCCTGAATCACAAGGACCTCCGGCCGATTGCTTCTTTATTTGGCAAAGCCGCCGAGGAAAGCGAGGCTTTCCTTCGGCGTGCGCGTCTGCGTGGCGCGGTCGACGGCGATGAGGCCGAAGGTCATGGAATAGCCCTTCTGCCACTCGAAATTGTCCATCAGGCTCCAATAGCAGTAGCCCTTGACAGGAATGCCGTCATTGACGCAGTTCTTCACTCCCGCCAGCGCACGGCGGATGAATTCCACGCGGCGGGTATCGTCCGAGACAGCCACGCCGTTTTCGGTCACGATCAGATCGCCCTTGAAGTCCTCCGCGACGCGGCGGATCACGTGCTCCAGCGCCTCGGGATAGAACTCATAGTCCATCTGCGTCAGCTCCGCGCCCACCGGGCAGGGCAGCTGCCCCTGCGAACCATACTGCGTGCGGGTGTAGTTCTGCACGCCGAGGTAGTCGTCGCCCTCAATATAGGGCAGATAGTGCCGGAATTCCTCGTCCCAGGCGGCCTCGGAGAAGCTCTCGCCGCCGGGCAGGGGCTGCAGATCGTGCAGAGACAGCGTCAGACCGACCTTGATCTCCGGCCGGATGGTCTTGATGGCTTCCTTCGCGGCCTGGTGCGCGCGCATGACAAGGATATCTCCCTCGGTTGTGCGGGCCGAGACGAAGATCTGCGGCTGCGGTGTGCCGAAGGCCTGCGCGTTCTCCATCGCGGCAAACTTCGCGTTCTCCATCATCTTCTCAAAGTTCATGCCTACCTGCACCGTGCCCTCGGCCTTTTTTGCGCCGGAGGCTGCGGCCTTCTTCGCCTGTTCGGCCATGAGCATGAAGCGCTTCGAGATCGCCGCAAGCTGCAGGCCCATGTTGGCCTCGTTGATGGTGCAGATATAGTTGATTTCCGCGCCGAGCTTTTCTGTCACATAGGCCGCATAGCGCCGGAAGTACTCAATCGTGGTCTCACTCTCCCAGCCGCCCTTGCGGATGAGCCAGGCCGGAGAGGTGAAGTGCATCAGCGTGACGACGGGCTCGACGCCGTGCTCTCGGCAGCAGCGGATCACTTTGCGGTAGTGTTCGATCTCGTTTTCGTCGAACTTGCCCTCCTCCGGTTCGATGCGCGCCCACTCGACGGAGAAACGGTAGGCGTTCAGCCCCGCGTCGGCCAGCAGCTTGATGTCCTCCTCATAGCGGTTGTAATGGTCGCAGGCCGCGCCGCTGGGCTCAGTAAAGCTTGAGTGCGGCAACTGCTCCTGCAGCCAATAGTCGCTGTGAATATTGTTGCCCTCGACCTGATGGGCGGCGGTCGCCGCGCCGATGAAAAAGCCTTTTGGGAAAGCCATGTTTTCTTCCTCCTTAGAGTTTTACGCACACACCCTCGGTGACTCCGTTTTCGTTGAAGGCGTCCACGCGGACAAAGTATTCTCTTCCCTTAATCAGTGCGCCGACGCGGTGCGAGCCGGCGGCGAAGACCATGCTGCTGTGATAGAGCTTCTCCGGGTTTGCGCCGAAGAGGATGTTATATCCGAGTGTGTTGGACAGCTCCTTGATCTGCACGATCATGTCCAGATCGCCCATCCGCGTCGCGGTGAATACGGGCGCGTCGGGCTTTTCGCCGTCCCCACGGCCGAAGACGCGCAGGCCGGAGACGCAGGGATTCTGCCCGTAGGGCACGGCCATTTCCGACAGCCGCAGATACCGGGCTTTGATCCCTTCCTCGCGCACGATCAGATCATGCGAAAGGTCGGTCTCGGCGGCAGATTTGTCCTCAACGACAAACCAGCTTTCACCGTCGGCGCTGCCCTCCAGCTTCCACTGCGTTTTTTTGTCCGCTTCCTCGATATAGCGCGCCTGCGATCCGGGGCGGATCTCTCCCGGACAGGGGACGTCGATCGTATCATCGGCAAAGTTGATTTGCACGGCGTGAACGTCAAAGACCTTGCCGAGGTCGACGTAGAGCCACTCGTCCCGGCTGTTCGTCGCCGCGCGCCACCAGGTCTGTATGTTTTCTTCCGTCGCCTTTTCCGGCTCATGACCCGGGACGAAGGACGAGGCTGTCGCTGCCTTGCCGACGCTCAGCAGCATCCAAGCCGGATCCCGCCAGGGGTCGCCTTCGGCCGCCATGGGCCAGTCGCCGTAGCGCTGGTTGCAGAAGAGCTCACCGTCTGCGTCGAAGCCCGCTGGCCAGAGACCGACGCGGCGCTCAAAATCGTGATTGACGGAGATGCGCATGGTCGAAACGTGCCACCAGTTGCCCAGCTTATCCTGCATCGTCGAGCCGTGGCCCGCGCCGGGCAGAAAGCCGCCGGGCTTGTAGGAATAGGGGTTGTTCTGGGCCAGCGTGAAGGGGCCGAGCGGGCTGTCGGAGACGTACACGCCGTCGGAATAGGTGTTGTACTGCGTGCCCGGCGCGGCGTACTGGAGATAGTAGCGCCCCTCGAATTTGTCCATCCACGCACCCTCGATGAAGGGCTTGTTGGTAAACATCCCGCGGATCATCGGCTTGAGGTCTGCGGGGATAAGCTCCTCCGGCACGCCCTGAGATTTGACAAAAGCCTGATATTTTGCCTCGACTTCCGCCTCCGGGGCGGGGAGAGTGCTGTTGCCCTCGCCGACGCGCTCGTAGCCGATCTCATAGGGGCGCCCCTCGATAACGGCGATCTTTTCGCCTAACGGCAGCATAGTGTTCGGGTCGAGCTCCACGCCCCAGATCGGGGTCGCGTTCGAGCAGCCCCAATAGAAATACACCCGCCCGTCGTCGTCCAGAAACAGGTTGGGATCCCAGTACGGGAAGCTGCCCTCGATCTTCTCATAGGGGCCGTTCAGGATATCCTTCGTGCGCCAGCGGTCGCAGTTGTGCTCGCGGTTGGACGCGCAGAAGTACACATACTCGCCGATCACGCGCACGTCCGGCGCGTAGTCGTAGAGCGGCAGTTCGTCGGGCAGACGGCGGTTTTCCCAGCTCACCAGATCGTCAGAGACCCAGACGCCCAGCGTCATGGAGGCAAAGATATAGTAGCGCCCCTGAAACAGGATCATCGAGGGGTCCGCCGCCTCGCGGCAGATCTGCAGCGCGCCGCCCCTGCGCGGGTCCTGATTGAACTGGTAGCGGTAGTTTACGTTGATCGGGTTACAGAAGTACTTCATAGTGATAGTCTCCCTCCGTGACCTCATATTTCTCTCCGTTCGGCAGCTCGACGGCAGCCGGGATTGGGGAAGAGAGGTCCAGGATCAGCTTGCCGTTCTCGTATTTCCACTCACTTTTGACCGTGCCGACCGGCGAGCGCCACTCGGCTTTGGCCCAGCCCAGCGAGGGGTCGGGCTTCGGGCAGAGCGTGAGCTTGCCTTCCGAGAGGCGGATGCCGCAGACGCCGGAAAAAAGCCAGCCGGAGATTGCGCCGTAGGAGTAGTGGTTGAGGGAATCGTGCACGGTGCCGTCCTCGCGCACACCGTCCCAGGTCTCCCAGATCGTGGTCGCACCCTTTTTGACGGCGTAGAGCCAGCTCGGACAAGTATCCTGCAGGAGCAGCTTATAGGCCGTGTCCGCGTGGCCGTGGTCGGCCAGCACCGAGCAGAGGAATGGCGTGGCCAGAAAGCCGGTGTTCAAGTGATGGCCGTTCTTCACAACCAGCTCATTCAACTCGTCGGCCGCGGCCTGTGCCTCGCTGCCGTCCAGCAGACCGAAGGCGACAGGGCGCACGTATTCCGCCTGCCGCGCCGATTCGATCCTGCCGTCCTTCGTGCAGGCGAAGCGATAGGCCTTTTTCGCGCCGTCCGCAACGGCAGTGTATTTCTTCGCGTCCTCTGTTTTTCCAAGGATCGCGGCGATCTTCGCCATCAGCGCGGCGGAACGGAAGTAATAGGCCGTAGCCACCTCCGGCGCGCCTTGGGTCATGTTACGCTTCATGGCGTCGATGGAGGAAATATCCGGCTCCAGCCATTCGCCGAAATGGAAGCCCTTGTCCACCAGAAACTTTCTGTGCGGGTTCCTGATGTACCGCAGCCGCGTTTTGGCCGCGCGTTTTTCGCAGAAGCGCAGCCAGCGCGCCATCATATCATAGTTTTCTTCGAGGATGCTCTTATCCCCATACGCTTCGTACAGCGTCCAGGGGACGATCACGCAGGCGTCGCCCCAGCCGGCCGAGCCCTTGATGATCCGCCCGATGACGCCCGTGACGTTGTTGGCCGGCGCGATGTTGGCGATGCAGCCGTCCTTTCCCTGTGCCAGACGGCAGGCGCACAGCCATTTGCGCAGCACCGGATAACAGTCGGCGAGATAGACGGCGGTGGGGGCAAAGGCGCCCGCGTCGCCGGTCCAGCCCGCGCGCTCGCGGGTCGGACAGTCGGTGGGGATGTCGCAGAAGTTCGAGCGCATCGACCAAAGACTGTTGAGGAACAGGCGATTGACATCCGCGTTGTCGCACTCGAAAAAGCCCGTCTGCGGCATCTCGGAATAGATCGCGATCGAGGTAAACGCGGCGTCCTTCAGATCGACGTCCGTCTCGAGCTTCGCGTAGCGGAAGCCGAAGATCGAAAAGCGCGGCTTGTATACGTTCAGCCCGTCCTTGCAGGTGTAGGTGAGCTTCTGCGGGATGCCGCCGTTTTTGTTCCTCTCGCCCGGATCGTAGTTCGACTGGGTGAAGTTGCCGTTCTCGTCCAGCGTCTCGCCGTGCCAGAGCGTGATAGTCTGTCCAGCCTTCGCCGTGACGCGCAGTTCTGTGTAACCCGCAAGATTCTGGCCGAAGTCGACGACGGTCTCACCGTTCGGCGTTGTAATCAGCTTGCCGGGAAAGCGCTCTTGCTCCAGGACGGGTACGCTCTCCGTCGCGGCGAGATTGGCCGTGCCGAAATCCCGCACGGTGACGCCGTGCCATTCCGCAATTTCCTCCATGCGGGCGTCGTATTCTTCGCCCAGCTCCATGTCGCTGCGGCGGATCGGGCCGCTCTGGCTTGCCTGCCAGTCCCCGTCGCTGCAGAGGATCACCTGGCCGCCGATCTCCAACTGACACAGCAGCGCCAGATCCGTGCCGGAGAGGTTATGGCTGCCGTCGATGCCGTTGTTGCCGCGATACCAGCCGTCGCCCAGGGTGACGCGCAGCTCGTTTTCGCCCTCGCGCAGGAGTGCGGAAACGTCATAGGCCTGCACCTGCAGGCGCTTTTTGTAGTCGTCCACGCCGGGGGCCAGTACAAAACCGCCGACGCGCTGACCGTTCAATACCGCTTCATACAGACCGTGGCAAGTGATGTACAGCACGGAGTTATCCGTGCTTTTCACAGCAAAGGATATGAGCAGCACGGAGGCCGACTGGCGCTCCTTCTCATCGTGTGGCAGCTCCGGGTCGATCCATTTGGCCTGCCAGACGGCTGGCATTTTTCCGCGTATCAGACTCATCTCATTTCCTCGCATTCAGCCATTTGGCGCTCAGTTCCAGGCTCTTGACCGGATCCTTGTCGATCCAGTTCTTGTGGCTTTCCAGCACGACGGACTGCACCCCGTTCGTCACGCTGATCTCCCACAGCCCGTCGAGGTCCATGTTCCCCGTGCCGAGTTCCACGCTGTCGGCCTTGAGGATCGGCGTCATGGCAGGGCCGCTCTGTCGGCTGCCCCTGTCGGTGAGGTGCCAGAGCTTCATGCGGCTGCCCAGTTTTTTCATCCAGAGCTTGGCGTCTGCGCCGCCGTCGGTGAACCAGTAGCTGTCAAACTCAAAATTCACAAGCTCCGGGTCCGTCTCCTCGATCAGCACGTCGTAGGCTCGTTTACCGGAGGGCAGCGGCAGCAGCTCCACATTATGGTTGTGGTAGAGCAGAGAAAGACCCTCGCCTTTCAGCGATTGGCCCGCCTTGTTCAGCCGCTGCGCCAGCTCGCGGACGGCGCTCTCATTGCCGTAGTCGAAGCGGTACATGCCGGTGACGACCACGGTGTCGGTCGCAAAGGATCTCGCGTCCTGTATCACCTGATCCGCTTCCCGCTCCAGACTTCCAAGATCGACGCCGAGGCTTGCCACAAGGAGGCCGGAATCTTTGATCAGTCCCGGCCAGTCGAGCTTGCCCCCGTTCCCCGTGGGCATCCCTGCGGCGCGGGTCATCAGCCGCACCATCAGAGAACTCGGGTGGATCATAAAGCGGTTGAGTTCAAGGCCGTCGTAACCGGCGGCCTTGATTCTTTTCAATGTCTGGCGGGTCTGTTCCTCGGTCGAGGTCACGGTGCCCAACATGATCTGCTGTACGTAGGTCTTCATTCGATCACCCGATCCTGTCAAGATAAGCCAGAAGCTGCGTTTCCAACTCCGGGCACCACCATTCGCGGTATCCTGCCTTGGTGGGATGAATGTTGTCGTTCATATAGAGCTGTCTCTCAGCGTCGGAAATCGCATTGAACGCGTCGTCATGCCACAGGTCCAGCACGCCGATCCCCCATTTATCCCGCAGCTCCATCAGACGCTGTACCATGGCGGCGTAGGCTTCGCTGTCGTAGCGGCTGCCGGTATAGAAGACGACCGGACAACCCCAGGTCTCGCGGCAGTACGCGATGATATACTCCATCGCCCCCGTCACGGTGTGCGTGTCAAACTCCGACAAAGCGAAGCCCTCGGCGATCTCGCCCAACGGCTTGCTCTTGCTGGCGTCGTTGGTGGACAGCTGCACGACAACAAGCGCGTAATCCTCCGCGGGATCGACCTTTGTCAGCAGACGGTGGACGTAGGAGCTTGTTTTGTCATCCGTCAATGTCGTGCCGCTGACGGCCTCTTTTGTGATCACACAACCGAAGCGCACGGCAAAATACTCGGGGATGCCCTCGCGCAGAGAAGCGGTGCCGTAGGTTACGGAAGAGCCGAGGAAGAGCACTTTCTTTCCCTTCAACGGGCTGTTTTCCAGTTCCTCAAGCGTATCCATACCGTAGCTCTCCGCGTTGCCGGGAAGCTTTGCCATGCGGATGTCGCCGAGGCCTTTGAACGGGCCAAAGTTGAAACGGTATCCGATGAACAGCCATTCCAACAGCAGACAAACAAGAACTGCCAGGATAATGATCATTGTCTTTTTCTTCTTTTTACTCATTTTTTGATCCCCTGCAAAACACGGTTGAGCTGTTTGATAGTCTGCTCGTCCGCGCCGGCCTGCTTGAGAAGGCTCAGCATAGTCATGCGCCCCATCATGCGCTGCAGCGCGGGATTGTCCTTGACCGCGTCGGCCACGTCGCCGCGCTCTGCGGCGCTTTTTGCCATCATGGCCTCGACGACCGCTCCGGCCTGCGGGTGCTGCCGGATCTCGCCCAGCGTATCGCTGACAGAGAAGCAGCTCGGGTCCAGTTCATCCGCGTCGAACCAGTTGGTAATGGAGGCCGCGGCCTTGTTGAAGATATAGCTCTCGTCCGGCTCGGACACGCGACGGATGCACATGACATCGCCGTAGCCGTTTGCCTCCGCGCGAATCAGGTGCTCGCCCATGAGCGGGATGCGGAAACGGAAGACGGTCTTGCCCGTCTGCGTGCCGACGAGCGTGTCGTCCACAAAAAGGCTGACGGTCTCGCAGTTGGAGTAGACCGTGATCTCCGTCTCGTCCTCGCAGCGGTTTTCGTACCGCTTGCCGCAGAGATGGACGAAGGGGTCTGCCTTGTTCCACGCCGCCTTATAGAGATAGAAGGCGTCCTTGCGCAGCGTCCGGTCGAAGGTGACAAGACCCTTCTGGTTCTCGCCGTGCTTGCCGCCCTCGTCGCGGCCGTCCGCGGCGAAGTCAAAGAGATTCCAGACGTGGGAGGCCCAGAGGTAAGGCCGCGCCTCGATCATCTCGAGCATGTGCTCGTGATAGAGCGCCTGGTATTCCTCGGTGTAGTCGCCCTTTTCGGGATGGGCGCTGTGAAAGGCGGGGTTGGCGTCCGCGCCGTACTCGGAAAAGCCGATGACGCGCTCGGGGTACTTCGCGTGGTACTCGTCGAAGAACTCGTCGGTCTGCTCCAGCTCGCCGAGGTACCAGCCGAAATAGAGGTTGTAGCTGTTGATATCCGGGATTTCGAGGATCGGGCTGTCGGTCTCGAGCATGAAGACGTTTGCCATCGTAGTCAGTCGGGTCGGGTCCATGTGGTGGCACAGCTCGTTGAGCAGATGATGATTCTCCAGCAGATCCCCGTCGACCGCGCTGGCGGCCGTGATCTCGTTGGACAGGCCCCACACGGCGATCGAGGGGTGGTTATAGCACTGGGTGATGAGCTCGCGCATCTGGTCGAGCGTGTTTTGCCGCCCGGCTTTCATGTGCATCGTGATGTAGGGGATCTCGGCCCAGACGATGACGCCGTTCTCGTCGCAGAGATCGTAGAACTCCTGCGCATGCTGATAATGCGCCAGGCGCAGGGTGTTCGCGCCGATCTCCCGGATGATTGCCATATCGGCGGCGTGATCCTCATAAGACAGGGCGTTGCCCTTGCCTTTGAGGTCCTGGTGACGGCTCACGCCCCGGAGGGGGTAGCTCCGTCCGTTGAGGAAAAAGCCCTTTTCCGGATCGACCGCGAACACGCGGCAGCCGAAGCGGGTCGACACCTCGTCGCCGCTGGGCAGCTTCGCCGTGGCGGTGTAGAGATACGGATCGTCCACGCCGTCCCAGAGACGGACGTTCTCGATCACGAACTCGGCCTTACTTTCTACCGTTTTCGTTTCGCCGTTGACAGTGATGTCCACGGAAGCGGCGTTGTGCCAGGTCTCGACGGTGACGAACGCACGTTTGTTTTCCAGATCGACGACGGGCGTGACCTTGATGCCCGGCGTTCCGTCTTTGAGAAGCTCAAAGTGCTCCTCCGGCACGGCAATCAACTTCACGTCGCGGTAGAGGCCGCCGTAGAAGGTGAAGTCCGCCTTCTGGGGGTAGACGCTCTGACTGTCGCGGTTGTCCACGGAAATGGCAAGGATGTTTTTCTCACCCAGCGCCTCCGTCAGTTCCGCGCGGAAAGTGGAGTACCCGCCCTCGTGCCGGGCCAGCAGCTTTCCGTTCAGCCAGACCGCGGCCGTGTGGCCGGCGCCGTTGATCTCCAGAAACAGCCTCTCGCCCTCGCACTCCTCCGCCGTCAGCTCGCGCACATACCAGCAGACGCCGCGGTGGTAGTCGTTGCCGCCGTCCTGACCGTCGAGGGCATTCCAGGTGTGGGGAAGCGTGACTGCCTCCCCGCGGGCTGCATACTGCATGGCAGAGTCCACCGGCATGTCGTGCTTCAGGAAGCGCCAGCCCTCGGAAATCGTCCGTGTCGTTCTCATAAGTCGGAGTTCCTTTCTGTCGTTTGTGGCACAAGCATACCATAAAAGGCGCGGCGAGGTTAGAAAGATTTTGCGTCATATAGAACGATCATGCGTTCTTCCCCGGATTTTTCGCTCGATACTCGGAGGGAGTCATGCCGTACTGTTTTTTGAACACCTTGACAAAATAGTTGTTGTCCAGATAGCCTACATAGGCGGAGATCTGCTGAATGGACGCGTCGCTGCCCGTGAGCATCGAAGCCGCTTCCTCGCAGCGGATGGCGGCGACGTACTGGGAGATGCTCATGCCTACCTCTTTAGAAAAACTGCGTGAAAGATGCGACGGGGACAGCCCCACATGGGCGGCGAGCTGCTCCAGGCTGAGGCTCTGCGAATAGTTGTGCCGCAGGGTGTCCGCCGCCTTGCGGATCGGCAGGGAATAACTGCCCAGGCGGCTGCGGGCACGGTCGACCGCCTCGGCCAGCTCCACGAACATGGCGCGCGTGATCTGTGCTTTCTTCTGAGCGCTGGATTCGGCCTGCATTCGCTGCACGGCGCGCTGGGTGATCTCGTTGACCTCCACAACCGAGGCCCCGCCGTTTTCGGCAGCTTTTCTTGCCAGAGCCCTCAAAATGGCCAGGGAAACATTCACATCCTGATACACCGCGCTGATATAGCGCTTGTCCCGGAGCCCCGCGGCCGCCATGCGGTCGTGGGCGCTGAGCACGTTTTCCGTGTCTCCTTTTTCAATGGTATGGAGAAACTGGTTTTCCAGGTCGTAACGCCGGTAGACGCTCCTGTAGTCCAGGCTTTCTTCATAGCTTTGCGTGGGGAGCTTCCCCGTCTCCGGGTAATCGTCGATCCGCGCGAGGCTGAACGCGGGCGCGTCCGGGCAGAAGGCCTGGCAGCAGGCGGTGACGGTGTCGATGGCGCGAGTCATGCCGCAGAGCGGGAAATTGCTGTAATACAGGCGGATCGACTCCGCGTAGGAGCCGGGCAGGCCCGCCGAGAGCATGGCGCGGCGCGCTTTTTCCAAATCAAACTCCCGCCGGACAAAGGGACCGACCGACACAGGGACGCCCTCCAGCAGGAAGAACAGCGTGCACACGCCCAGACGGTCGCGAAACTCGTAGAGGACGCCCGCCTCGATCTCCCCGAGCAGCGGCCTCATGGTTTCCGCCCGAAAGAGCGGCTGCAGCGCGGCGTGATAGCAGTATTTTTCCTCGAAGCCGCGCAGATAGGCCTCGTCCAGCTCTCCGGCGTAAACGTTGAGGTGCAGCAGATTGCGCAAAACGGAGCAAAACAGCGAGTAGTCCATGAGAAAGCCTCCAAAACGATAATTTTTTGCTAATTATAGCATATCTTTTCTAACGCCGCAAGGGATCGGCGCGTTATGATAGGGCCACCGAAAGGGAAAAAAGAAATTACGGAGGACACAGAAATGGCGAAAAATAAAACGGTCGAAGCTCCGACCGGCGCGATCCAGTACCGCAGAGCAAAGACCTGGCATATCGCCCTCAGCCAGATGACCGGCGTCATGCAGATGGCCTTTTATGTGCTGCTGGGCTATGCCGCCTACATCGGCAACCTGGGCTTTGCCATCACCACCGCGCTGGTCGGCGTGCTCATCACGCTCTCCCGCGTGTTTGACAGCGTCACCGACCCAATCATCGCGCTGGCGATCGAAAAGTTCAACTCCCGGTTTGGCAAAATGCGCTTCTTCCTGATCGTCGGCTGGGCGTGCATGGCGGGCGCAACCACGCTGATGTGCAACGTCTTCGCCGGCCGGTTCAGCTTCGGCGCGAATGAGACGCTGTCCAATCCCAAGGGCGTGCTGGTGTTCATCCTCATCTACGCGCTCTACATTATCGGCTACACCTTCACCAGCTGCACCGGCGCCATGACCGGCAACATCATGACGAACGACCCGAAGCAGCGCCCCACCCTCGGCGTCTGGTCCACCATCTATTCCTATCTGTCCCCCATGATCGTGGCCGGTGTCATGACCACCGTTCTGCTGAAAAAATACGGCGTCCCCTTTGTCAACGAAGCCGGGACCACGGATTTCAACTGGACCATCGAGGTTTTCCAGAAGTCCAACCTCCTGGTCATCGGCGTGTCCTTCTTCGCCCTGGTGCTGACCTGCATCGGCCTCACGCCTTACGACAAGCCCGAAAACTTCGTAGGCATCCAGAAGAACAAGACTCCCACGCTGAAAGAGATGTTCGCCCTGCTGAAGGAGAACAAGGAGCTGGGCCGCTATATCGTGGCCGCAAGCTCTGACAAGCTGGCCCAGACCGTCGGCGGTCAGTCCGTCATCGTTACCCTGCTCTACGGCGTGCTGCTGGGCTCCATGATCGGCTCGTCCATCGTGTCCATCATCGCCATGCTGCCTTCCATCATCTTTGCGATCCTCGGCGCCCGCATGGCCGGCAAGCGGGGCAACAAAGCCGTCATGGTCAAATGGACCTGGGTCTGCATCTTCTGGAACATCGCCTTCTCGCTTTATCTGCTGTTTGTCCCCGCCAAGAGCGCCGGCGGCATAGGCCTCTCGCTGGGTTTGTTCTTCCTGCTGATGCTCGGCAACAACGCGCTGAAGATGATCGTCTCCACCGCTACCAACGCCATGCGCATGGATATCGTGGACTATGAGCTCTACCGCTCCGGCAATTATCTGCCCGCTACCGTCAGTGCGGTCTACTCCTTCATCGACAAAATGATCAGCGCGCTGGCCCCGATGCTCGCCACCTTCCTGATCGGCTTCGTCGGATACACCGGATCCAAGATCCCTCTGGCTTCCGACGCCTTGACTCCGGGGAAGCGTATCATCACGGTCGCTCTCTTCTGCGGTATGCCCATCCTTGGCTGGATTTGCACGATCCTGGCGATGAAGAAGTTCTCCCTGACCAAAGAGAAAATGGAAGAGATCCAGATCGAGATCGCGGCCAAGAAGGCAGAAGACGAAACGGAAACCGAAGCGGAGATCGTAGAGGAATCTGCAGCGAATATCATTACCGAATAATCAACATCCTCATATTCTGCGAGCCCGTGACGATTCACGGGCTCGCGCTGTAAAGGAGACTGTGATGGGCAAGCTGTTTGGTAGTTCCGATCTCAATCCCGGCGAGCTCGAGCTGCGCAACCGCGCTTTGGCGCGCCGGGCGGCGGCCGAGGGCTTCGTGCTGCTGAAAAACACGGGCGGCGCGCTGCCGCTCAAGAATAAAAAGATCGCCCTCTACGGCATGGGCGCGCGCAAGACCGTCAAGGGCGGTCTCGGCAGCGGCAGCGTGGAGGAGCGCTACAGCGTCAACATCGAGGACGGGCTGAAAAACGCGGGCTTTGTAATCACGACGCAGCGCTGGCTGGACGATTACGACCGCGAGTACGACGAGACCTATGCCGCCTGGCACGACATGGTTGA
Source organism: Oscillospiraceae bacterium (assembly GCA_017403885.1). Lineage (GTDB taxonomy): Bacteria > Bacillota > Clostridia > Oscillospirales > Oscillospiraceae > Limivicinus. The sequence continues at coordinate 12,442 of JAFRDM010000002.1, read as the reverse complement.
GGAGAAGGTCGCGGGGATCACGGACCCCATGAAGCTCATCCCGCTGGCTCACAGCTATGTCTACCGCTATCCCAGCGGGCGGCTGATCGACGAGCGGGATATCTGGGAGAGCGACAGCGACACGGCGATTTTTGCCCTTATGCGCCAGGCCGGCGAGGGCAACGACCGCAAGCTGGAAAAGGGCGACTACTATATCACGGATATCGAGCGCAGGAACCTTGAAACGCTGGCCGCGGCTTACATGCATACGATCCTCATCATCAATGTCGGCGGCCCGATGGAAATGAGCTTCCTTGATGAGATCCCCGGCATCGACGCCGTGGTGCTCTTCGCCCAGGGCGGCGAGGAGGGCGGCAACGCGCTGGCGGACGTGCTCTCCGGCAAAGCAAACTTCTCCGGCAAGCTCGCTGACACGATCCCGCTGCGCTACGAGGATATCCCTTACGGTGAGAGCTTCAGTTATCTCAACGGCAATCTGGAGGAAGAGGATTACAGCGAGGACATTTACGTCGGCTATCGCTACTTTGATTCCTTTGATGAGCCCGTGCGCTTCCCCTTCGGCTATGGCCTGAGCTATACGCGCTTTGCGATCGAGGCCAATGCGATCCGCGCCGAGGAGCGGGAGATCATTGTCACCGCTTGTGTGACGAACACGGGCGAGTGCGCCGGAGAAGAAGTCGTACAGCTCTATGTCAGCGCGCCGCAGAGCGGACTGAACAAGGAAAAGCAGCGCCTTATCGCCTTTGCCAAGACGAAAACGCTCGCACCCAGCGAGAGCGAGACGCTGACGCTGCGCTTCGACCTGGGCGAGGCGGCCAGTTACGACGAGACCCGCGCCGCCTGGGTTCTGGAGGCGGGAGATTTTTTCCTGCGCCTCGGCAGCAGCAGCCGGGACACGGCCATGATTGCTGCGCTGGAACTGCCCGGCGAAGTGATCACCCGTCAGTGCAGAAGCTGCTGCGCGCCGGACTTTACAATCGAAAAATTGACCTTGCCGAAGACTGAAAACGAGACTCTGTCTGAAAATGTCCCGGTCATCACGATAGATCCCGCCGCGTTTGAGACCGAGACGGTGGACTATATGCCTCCTGCCTTTGACGAGACGGAGGAGGAGCGGGCGATCCTCGATTCCCTGAGCGACGAGGAGCGGCTGAAGCTGCTTTGCGGCGGTGAGCTGCAGGTGCGGACGCCGGGCGTCTTCGATATCCCCGGCGCGGCGGGCAAGACCGCCACGGCGCTGATCGGCAAGGGCATCCCCAACGTTGTCTTCTCCGACGGCCCCGCGGGCGTCAACGTCGTCAAGCGCTGCTTCGTACTGCCAGACGGCCGCTTCAGCCCCGCCGAGGTACCGGAGCGCTACCGCTGGGGCGTGCTCGGCAAAATGGCTCAGCAGCAGCTCAGTGCCATGAAGGGCCAGATCGTTCACCGCTATGCCACGGCCTGGCCGGTGGAGATGCTGCTGGCGCAGACCTGGAACGCCCCGCTGCTGCGCGAGATCGGCACGGCCGTGGGTGAGGAAATGAAGCTCTTTGGCATCTCCGTCTGGCTCGCTCCCGGCATGAATATCCACCGCAACCCGCTGGGCGGCCGCAGCTTTGAATACTACAGCGAGGACCCTGTTCTCACCGGAGAGATGGCCGCCGCGCTGACCCTGGGTGTTCAGTCCCACAGGGGCTTGGGCGTCAGCGTCAAGCATTTCTGCTGCAACAACTCGGAGGACAACCGCAACGGTGTCAGCGCCAACGTGTCCGAGCGCGCGCTGCGCGAGATCTATCTCAAGGGCTTCGAGATTGCCGTGCGCAAGACGCAGCCAATGACGATGATGAGCAGCTATAACCGTCTCAACGGCGTCTATACGGCCAACCGGCGCGACCTGCTGACGGACATTCTCCGCTGCGAGTGGGGCTTTGAGGGCCTCGTGATGACCGACTGGGGCAGCACCAATGAAAAGGCCGCTGTGCCGGAGGCCTGCGCCCCGGCGGGCAACGACCTCATTATGCCGGGCAATCCCTACGACCAAGAGCAGCTTGCCAAGGCTCTCGCGGAGGGACGGCTGGACAAGGCCGCCGCCCGCATATCCGCAGCGCGAGTACTGCGGCTGGTGCGGAAGACGCTTCCGGAAAAGGAGTAACGACATGAAATATAATCTGGATATGACCTTGAAGCAGCTCGGCGAGGACAAAGGCGCTGCCGCGCTCTTCGACCGCTTCGTGCCGGGCCTGCGCCTTCAGATGGGGCAGAACCCGATGGCGGCCGCCTTCTCTCTGCGCAAGCTCCTCTCCTGGATGGGCGACAAGTTCCCGAAGGAAGCCGCGGAGGCGCTGGAGAGCGCGCTGATCGAGTACGGCAAGACCGCCGACTTTACCTCGACGGAGAAGGCCAAGATGGCGGCCTATCGGAAGATCGCGGCGGAGGATGAACGGCGCCGCGCGGAAAAGGCCGCTAAGCCCGACAAAGCTCCCTATGACGCGATCTGGCCCGGTCAGGTCTGGCTCGACACCAAGGGCGAGCGCATCCAGGCCCACGGCGGCGCGCTCCACGTCGAGGACGGCATCTATTATTGGTACGGCGAGAACAAGGAGCACACGGACGGCCGGAGCGACATCTGGACCTGGGGAATCCGCGTCTACCGCTCGACGGATCTGTATAACTGGGAAGACCTCGGGCTGCTGATCCCGCCGGTACTGGATGATCCCAATTCCAATCTCTTCCCGGACATGCGCGTGGACCGTCCGCACATCCGCAAGTGCGCCGCCACCGGCAAATATGTCGCGTGGATCAAGCTCTCCGGCGAGGAGGCCTGCTTTCTGATCCTGCAGGCGGACGCCTTCCTCGGCCCTTACCAGATCGTGCGAGAAAACTACAAGCCCCTCGGCTGCCAGGTGGGCGATTTTGACATCGTGCAGGACACGCAGAGCGGCAAAAGCTATCTCTACATGGACGCCGACCACAAGGCCGTCGTCTGCGTCGAGATGGCCGAGGATCTGCTTTCGGCGGAGAAAAAGCTTTCCGAGCAGTATGTGAATCTGATCCCACCCTTCACCCGCGAGGGGATCGCGCTCTTCGAGCGGGCGGGGCGCAAGTACATGCTCTCCAGCGGCATGACCGGCTACATCCCCAACCAGAGCGATTCCGCTGTGTCCGAGGCCTGGGACGAGCCGTTCTTCTCCAAGGGCGACCCCTATGTGGACGACGAGAGCATGTCGAGCTTCAACAGCCAGTTCACGCAGATCTTCCGGATGCCCGACCGGGATTTCTATATCGCGCTCTCCGACCGCTGGGTGCCGGACTATCCGGTAGACTTGAAACGCTCGGATATGCTGCGCCGCTGTGTGGCCAGCCGCTACGATCCGAAGAACTATCAGGCCACGGAGGAAGAGCAGGCCGAGCTCGCCGCAGCGCCGATGCTCGAAACGGCGAATACCTCCGTCGCGGATTACGTCTGGCTGCCGCTGGAGTTTGACGGCTGCCGTGTGCGCATCCGCTGGCAGGATCAATGGAGGGTGTGACTATGGATAATGTGACTATGGATAAAATGATTTCTGACCTGCCGAAGGCCCAGCAGGAGATCATGATCCAGATCGGCGCTATGATGCAGGGCAGGATACGCAGGGAGCAGGAAAACAAAGTCAAGAGCTTTCGCGCGCTCAATGCCGTGGCGGAAAAGGGCGCCATCCTCTTTACCGGCTCGTCCCTGATGGAGCAGTTTCCTATCTGCGAGATCGCCCGCAGCGCAGGCGTCACGAAGACGATCTATAACCGGGGCATCGGCGGAACGACCTCCGATGATTTCCTTAGAGAGATCGACACTGTGCTTTTCGATCTGGAGCCGTCAAAGGTGTTTTTGAACATCGGCACCAACGATATGACGGATCGGGTCTACGGGGACAAGTGGATGGATCATCTGGAGAGCAATTACGAGGAGATCCTCCGCAGAGCGAAAGAGCGCATCCCCCAGGCCGAGATATACTGCATGGCGTATTATCCGACCAACCGACATCTTCCGGGGCAGGATCCGTTCTCCGCCGGCATGCTGAAGGATCGCACAAAGGAAAACATCGCCGCATGCAACCGCCGTGTCAAAGCGCTGGCCGAGAAATACGGCTATCACTATATCGACTGCAACGACGGACTCACGGACGAAAACGGCGAGCAAAAAGCCGAGTTTGCCATTGACGGCGTCCATATGCTCGCCGCCGCTTATCTGATCGTTTTTGAGAATCTGAAACAATACCTGTGAGGAAACCGCGCAAGCATCAATATTGCAACAAAAATTGCAATATTGATGCTTGCTTTTCCGTTTGCCAGCCAATAGAATGAAAGCAGAACCGGGAAAGGAGGTGCGCCGTGGACGCAAAGAGCGCGAAAAATGAACAGCTGTTCCGGGATCAGCCGGTCTGGAAAGCGATCGCCGCGCTGGCGATCCCGTCGCTCCTGTCGATCCTGGTCATGATCTTCTACAATCTGGCCGACACCTTCTTTATCGCCCAGCTCGGCGACACGGCGAAGGTGGCCGCCGTGTCGATCGTCAGCCCCGTCTTTTCCATCATCATGGCGCTGGGCACGATGCTGGGCGTCGGCGCGGGCACGCTGCTCTCCGTCGCCTTCGGTGCGGGAGAGTCGGACAAAGCGAAGAATACCGCGAGCCTGTGCTTTTACTCCGGGATCGTTTTGAGTATTTTGCTCACCGTTCTGCTGCTCTGCTTTTCGTCTCCGTTGCTGCTCTTTCTCGGCACGCAGCCGGAGATGTGGGACGATACGGCGACCTATCTGCGCGTCCTCGCCCTCGGCACGATTTTTATGATCAGCTCCCACACGCTCTCCGCCCTGATCCGCTCGGAGGGCGCGGTGCGGGAGGGCCTGCGCGGCTACATGGCCGGAACGGTCACGAACATCGTGCTCGACCCGCTGTTCATCCTCGTGTTTCGCTGGGGCGTGGCCGGTGCGGCCGTTGCCACGGTGCTGGGCAACGTGGTCTCCACGCTGCTGTATCTGCTCCACATCCGCCGTCACGCCACGGTGGTCTCCCTGGATCCGAAGCGCGCGTTGACGGAGTTCAAAGCGCTGGGCCAGATCCTGGCGCTGGGGGTTCCGAATGCGGTCAGCACGCTTCTGAGCGGCTTCGCCTCCACCTTCTCGAACCAACTCCTCTCCACTCACGGCACCGACGCGATCGCGGCCATGTCCGCGGCCGGTAAATCCAGCATGCTGATCTCGATGGTGCAGATGGGCATCTGCATGGGCGTGCAGCCTCTGCTGGCTTACAACTACGGCGCGCGGAACGCCGCCCGGCTGAAGGAGACGCTGCAGAAGACCGCGTTGTTGACCGTGCTTGTCGGACTCACCGCCGCCGCGCTGTGCTTCACGTTCCGGCGCTGGGTCATCGGCCTGTTTCTCAAGGAGGCGGGTGTGGCTGAGCTGGGCGAGCGCCTGATCCTCTGGCTGATCGCCGGCGCGCCCTTCCTCGGCTTCGTTTATCTGAGCACCAACTATCTGCAGGCAACGCAGAAAGCGAGCGCGGCGATCCTCGTGTCGCTCCTGCGGCAGGGTCTGCTGCTGATCCCGCTGCTGTATCTCTTCCACTGGCTGCTGGGCCTGACCGGCATCGCGGCGGCGCATCTGGCGACGGATATCGGCGCGGCCGTGCTCTCGATGATCATCTTCGCCATCCACTACCGACGCATGAGGAGGGAGATCGCATGAACACCGCCAACAATCAGCTCCGGCAGGACACCGACCGCCGTCTGCGCGAAGCGCTGCTCGCTTTCATGGAGCAGGGCCGGGAGCCGACCGTGGGCGAGCTCTGCGAACGGGCACAGATCAACCGTTCCACCTTCTACCGTCATTATCTCGACGTCTATGATTTGATGGAAAAGACCGAGATACAGATCCAGAAGGGACTGGCGCTGACCCTCGCGGAGGGCGAGCCGGAGCATCTGGAACGGCTGGCGCGCTACGTGAGCGAGTACAGGCATTTTTACCGGATTTATCTGAAAAAGAACATGGACGGCTCCATGGAAGACGGCTTTCAGACCATTTGGGAAACACAGCTCAGGCCGCGCTTTCTGGCCGCGGGGATCACAGACGAGCGCCGGATGCTGTACTACTTTCACTATGTCCGCGCCGGGATGACGACGGTCCTCCGTCTCTGGCTGGAGGACGGATGCCGGGAGAGCCCGGAGGAGATTGCCAACATCCTGCGCAACAGCATCGTGCGGGGAAACTAGAGCAGCATTTTTACGATAACAGGATAGGACGCGTTATATATCTATCGATCCTATTTTTCGTAACAAACGGGTTCTTTGTCAGAGCAAGATTCTGCTTGTTAAACAATAACTTGTTTTGCAGCCCATCTTGCTTAAGAGCAAGATTCGCCTCGTGCCACACTTATTCGTTTTTGTCCTTGCCGACGATTGCAAAAGCTTGCCAAGAGCAAGTTTCGCCTTGGCCGCCAAAAACGAAATCGTGTCCTCCGGCACTTGTTGGGGTTAGCGCACCCCAATCCCGCGCGGTTCGATTTCCTCTCACAGTTTTGCAGTCGAGCTGCAAAAGAAAACTATTCAAGCTGCGTATGCAGCCTGAATAGTTTTTTCATTTTCATTTTGCATTGTCCAGTAAATGGGACTCGTTTTGTGAGAGAATGAGAATGCAAAAAAGCGTAAAGGAGGTCGCTCGATGGGAAAAGAATTTGAGGATTCCTTCGACGAAGAATTGGACGATGAATTGTTAGATGGAAAACCTCTTCGCGAAGATTTCGAAGATGACGAAGAGACAGATGAATCCTGTATTCCGATGGTGTATTATCACAATCCCGATCCTTATGCGAAACGAGATCCTCTGCCGGACGATCACCCGCGTCGCAATTATAGAATCGACGAGGAAGGTCACATTATCGCCAGGAATCCGAGCGCATGGTGGATCCCGGAGATGCGGCTGACAGAAGAGATCAATGGAACGTTCTACACCGTCACCGGAAGCTATGAAGGGACAGACCGTTTGGACCAAAAACTGCCCCGGATCATGCTGCGCAATCTGGAGAATTCCGAATGACAAACGAGAACGAGTTTGATATAATAACGCCATCCAATCCTGTACAGACAGTTGCCCACGAAAAGGAGGAAATAAAAATGATCAGGGCAACTGATAAAATCACCGCATTATACTGCCGCCTCTCAAATGAAGACTCTCTGGATGGAGAGAGTAACAGCATCCAAAATCAGCGCCGCATCCTCAGCGACTATGCACGAGAAAAGCATCTGCCGAACCCCGTTTTCTTCATCGACGACGGATACAGCGGAACCGATTTCGATCGCCCCGGCTTTCAGGAAATGCTGGACGAGATCGAAGCGGATCATGTGGCGGTCGTGCTGACGAAAGACCTCTCCCGCCTCGGACGAAACTCCACGATGACGGGTATGTTCATCAACATCACCTTTGCCAAACACAACGTCCGCTACATTGCGATCAACGACAACTTTGACACGATCAACCAGAACAGCGTTGACAACGATTTTGCCGGGATCCGCATGTGGTTCAACGAGTTCTATGCCCGCGACACCAGCCGCAAGGTCCGTGCCGTCGTCAAGGCAAAGGGAGAGCGCGGAGAACCGCTGACGTCCTTTCTTCCGTTCGGCTACATGAAAGATCCGAACGACCCGAAGAAATGGATCGTGGACGAGGAAGCCGCAAAGGTGGTCAAGCGCATCTTCGCACTCTGTATGGAAGGCCGCGGCCCGACGCAGATTGCCAATCAGCTTGAAGCAGAAAAGGTGCTGAACATCACGTCCTATTATTTGCAGACAGGTCGAAACGTGAATCATCCCGCGCCGGCTAATCCGTTCCATTGGGAATCCAGGGGCATCTCAGATATCCTTTCGCGGCGCGAGTACACAGGCTGCACGGTCAACTTCAAGACTTACTCCAATTCCATCTGGGACAAGACGACCAGAAAGAACCCCGTGGAGAACCAAGCGATCTTCTACAACACGCACCCGGCAATCATCGACATTGACACCTTCGAAAAGGTGCAGGAGATCCGAGAGCAGCGTCACCGCAGGACGAAATCCGGCAACTCGGATATGTTCTCCGGTCTGGTTTTCTGTGCGGACTGCAAAGGCAGGATGTATTTCAGAGGTTCTCACGACAATCCGGGCAAGAGGAATTATACCTGCTCGAACTCTCGCGGCAGCGATTCTCCTTGCTCTGCCCACTTTATCCGCGCAATCGTGTTGGAGCGACTGGTCTGGAATTACACGCAAAGGGTCATCGAGCTTGTGCTCCGCTATGAAGCCCATTTTCGGGCCATCATGGAAGAGAAGATGCAGACGGAGAGTAAATCGATCCTCAAGGCCAAGCGCAAGCAGCTTGAAAAGGCAGAAAAGCGCATCCAGGAGCTTGATCGGCTGTTCGTAAGAACCTACGAGGATAACGTATCCGGGAAGCTGAGCGACGAGCGTTTTGCTTCGATAAGCCGGGGCTATGAGGACGAGCAGCAGGACTTGAAGAAAGCGGCAGAGACTCTTCGGAAGGAGATTGAAGTACAGGAACAGCAGAACCAAAACTTAGACCTGTTCATCGAGCGGATTCAGAAGTACACGGCTTTGGACGAGCTGACGCCCTATGTGGCGCATGAGCTTATCAAGGCGATCTATGTGGGAGCGCCGGACAAGAGCAGCGGCAAGCGCCGTCAGAGCATCCACATTGAGTACGATTTGGTCGGGTTTATCCCGCTCGACGAACTGATGAAGCAGAAAACGGCATGACCGAAGCCATGCCGTCCCTGCAAAGACGATAAAACTATCTTACGGGAGTGGGCCCTTGCCCCGTCCGCCGTTCCAATGGCTTCCCCTATGATTAAGGGAAGGCTCTCCCGACCTCTCCGAAGGGGCGGGGCTTGCCCCGCCCGACGTCCCGCGTCCCCGCCCCCGCCCGCGCGCCGCCGTTTTCCCGCTTGCGGAGCGGGCGATCATCTGCTACAATATCTCCCGTACGCCGCCCCGCCGGGCAGAGGGGAGAGACAGACGATGGAAAGCGCAAAAAGCTATCAGATCCTCGACGGAACCGTTCTCAAGCTGATCGGCATGCTCAGCATGCTCGTCGACCACGTCGGCGACGTGTTCTTCCCCGGCCTGCTGTGGCCGCGGATGGTCGGGCGGCTCGCGATGCCGATCTTCTCCTTCTGCATCGCCGAGGGCTGCGCCCACACGAGGGACAAGCGGGGCTATCTCCTGCGCATGGGCCTCTTCGCGCTCGTCAGCGAGCTGCCCTTCGATCTGGCCTTCGACGGCGCGTTCGGCTGGGGCCACCAGAACATCATGCTCACGTTCTTCCTCTCGATCCTCGCGCTGCTGCTCTTCGACCGCCTCCGCGGCGGGCGCGACCCGGAGACGGGGCGTTACGGCGCGGGCAGAACGGCGCTCGCCCTGCTGCCCGTGGCGGCCGCGGCCGTGCTGGCGACGCTGCTGCGCGCCGACTACGGCCTCTTCGCGGTGATCGCGGTGTTCCTCTTCTACGTCCTGCGCGGCAGCCGTCCCGCCCTCCGCTGCGGCGCGGGCGTGGGCTTCCTCGCCCTGACGCGGACGATGGGCTTTTACAGCGCGACCGGACTGAGCTTTTTCCCCCTCGTGATGTACAACGGCCGGAAGGGCCGGGGCCTCAAGTGGCTGTTTTATCTGTTCTACCCGGGGCATCTGCTGCTGCTTTGGCTGCTCCGGAGCCTTCTGCGCTGAGAGGAAGAGCGTCCGACATGACAACAGCGCCGCGAAAAGGGCGGCGCCGCGCCCCGCGCGCGGAAAGGAGAGGGAAAGCCTGTGAAAAGCCTGCAGGAAAAGGAATACAGGATATTCGAGCTTTTTGAAAAGCAATGGGCGCTCGTCACGGCCGGGAGCGCGGAGCGCTTCAACGGCTGCACGGTCGGCTGGGGCTGCATGGGCACGCTGTGGAACAGACCGGTCGTCACGGTGTATCTGCACCCGGCGCGCTATACCCGCGAGCTCCTGCTGGAGAACGGCTTCTTCACCGTCTGCTTCTTCCCGCAGGAGTACAGACGGGCGCTGGGGATCATGGGCTCGCGCACGGGGCGCGACGGCGACAAGGCGCGCGCCGCGGGCCTGACGCCCGTGCCCGTGGGGGAGAGCGTGGGCTATCGCGAGGCGAGCCTCACCCTCCTGTGCCGCAAGCTCAGCCAGCAGCCCTTCGCAAAGGAGGGCCTCGCCCCGGAGATCCGGGAGTATTACAGGTCCCACCCGGAGGTCTATCCCCCGGACGAAAACGGCGAATGGCAGCCCCACTGGGTCTTCGTCGGGGAAGTCCTCGAGTTCATCGAATAAGAGAAAAGCACGCGCGGACGGCCGGGAGCCGTCCGCGCGTGCTTTTTGCCGCGAGGGAGCGCTTTTTATGCCAGGTCGCCGAAGAACTGCGCGTATTCCTCGTCGCTGAGCTCGGTGGCGAAACGGCGAAACGACTCCGCCACGATCTTCGCCCGGCCTCCGTACTGCGTCACATAGCGCCGCAGATCCTCGACGTTCCTTTCCCACAGGGCCACGCCGGTCTCGGCGTCCGGGAAGGAGAACCAGCGCAGCATGTTCCGCCCCATCTCGCCGACCAGCTCGTCGTGCCAGCGGTCGATCTGCGCGAGGATCGCCTCGTCCGACATCTTCCCGTGCAGCGCCGCGGAAAGCTGCCGGGCCATTTCCAGCTGGAACTGCCGGTTGTACATCAGCATGCGGGGGACGAGGTTATAGGCGTACGTATGCGGCGTGCCGTCCTCGCTCACGCCGTTGAAGGGCACCTCGAACGCCGGATAGGCGAACATGCCCAGATCGAGGTCGGACAGGCCGTAGCGCATCCTGTCGTCCTCGGAGGAGTAGTAATAGCGGATATTCGCCGGGCTGCTGTCGATGTTGCAGCACCAGCCCTCGATCACACACCAGCCGATGATGCTGTCTATGTCGAGATGCTCCGCCGCATAGCGGTAATTGTCCTCGTCCCGCAGATCGTTGTACAGCGCGAAATCGCAGACCTTCGCGCTTTCGCTGCCGCGCTCCCACAGCCCCTTCCAGACGGCGACGCTCCCGACGTCATAGCCGTAGTGATTGGCGTAGTGCGCGGCGGAGTGGGCCTCGCGGATGCTGTAAAGGCCCCAGTATTGCCCGTTGATATACAGCACGGCGTAGCGATGGTCCAGCGAGGGCAGCGCCGGGAAGCAGTCGATCGCGGCCTGATGCATCAGATTGTCGCGCATGAGCGTCGGCAGGTTGGTTTCGATGTCGCTGCGCAGCAGGATCGAGGAAAAATCGCTCACGCCGTTGCCGAACAGGTCATAGTGCAGCTCCCCGTCGTAGCGCGGGCGGAAGCAGAGCTTCAGCGAGCGCTTGCCCGAGGCCCTCTTCGAGGTCATGCCGTGGAGCTTGATCCCGCATTCGATCGAAAAGCCGCCGTCGCCGTCGAAAAACTCCGCGGCGCCCGCCGTCTCGCGCTCGTGGTCGACGTCGTTGTAAACGCCTCTGCGGCCCATCAGCTCTGCGGGGTCGCCCATCACGCTGACCACCGGCAGCGTGTGACGCTCGTTGATCAGAAAGCTCAGGTTCAGCGGCTCGCTCGGAAGGCTGCCCTCCTCGAGGTTCACCGCCCGCACGACGGACGTGGACGCGATCGTCAGCGCTCCCTCGTACAGCGGCGAGTCGGCCGTCGGGACGGAGCCGTCGGTCGTATAGCGTATCTCGCCGTCGGCGCTCAGCTCCAGCGTCACGCTCTCCACGCCGTCGTATACGCCGTCCGGCGTCAGGGCAAGGGGCGCGTCGGCCACGCGGCGCGCGCCCGCCCCGTTTTCCCCGCCGGGGGTCGGCGCGTCGAAGAAGAAGAAGCCGCCCCGGCCGTCGAGACGGCCGAAGCTGCACCCGAGGGGGATGCGCCGCAGGGGGACGCAGTCCAGAAGAGCGCCGTCCTCCGCGCTCAGATACAGGCGGTCGCGCTGCGCATTCAGCGCGAAGGCGGCCCGGCGCTCGTTCGCCGCGGCGTCCGCGCCCGCGCAGAACACCAGGATCAGCCCGCCGGGCTCCAGAACCGCGTCCGGGAGCCGGAAAGCGCGCGGCTCCTTCAGGCTGTCGGAGAGATAGAAGCGCGACAGATCGACGCTCTCCGTCCCGGCGTTCTTGATTTCCACCCAGTCGAAGCACGCCCCCTGGCCCAGCTTGTCCCACTCGTTATAGACCATGACCTCGTTGATCTGAAGGGGGCCGGGCGCTTCGAGCGTTTCCTGCCGGGAATCGTAGCCGGCCTTGCCGTTCGCGAAGCCGGGGCTCGGCCAGTCGCTTGGCGCGAAGCGCCCGTCCGCGTCCCGCGCGAAGCTCCGGTCGCTTTCGCAGGCGGGAACGTCCAGACTGTCGATCGCCGTGCCGTCGGCGGCAAGCAGCTCGATGCGGCAGCCCTCCTTCGACAGGGC
>JAFRDM010000014.1 GCA_017403885.1 Oscillospiraceae bacterium | reverse complement strand
GCTTACGCAAAAAGAACGGCCCCACCTTTGGTGGAGCCGTTCTGTTTGGTGGACGATACAAGACTCGAACGTGTGCTCGCGGGGCAGGGCCCCGTGAGCATGCTTATCCGCGCGCGGAGCGCGCTCAAATAGGTCACAAGTTCGAGGACGGACGCTTACGCAAAAAGAACGGCCCCACCTTTGGTGGAGCCGTTCTTTTTGGTGGACGATACAAGACTCGAACTTGTGACCTCCCGCACGTCAAGCGGATGCGCTACCAGCTGCGCCAATCGTCCGTCGCTCTGTCAGCTTGGTCATTTTACTCTATCCCTCTCCGCTTGTCAAGCATTTTTTCATCATATACCGCGTTTCGCGGGGATGCGAGGCTGTATATCGGTGGACATAATTCCCGAAAACGGTGGACATAATTATCAAAATCACCTTATCGCTGCAAAAAATTGTAACCATTTTGTTCCAAATTATTCTGCTTTTTGGTGATTTTATCTAATTCGGCCTGTTTTTCTTAAAAAAAAATTCATTTTCATAATGAAAAAGGTTGACATAAATTATTTGCTGTGATATTTTTGGTACACAGGATACTATCCTGTGTTTTTTTGCCGATTTTACCGGCAGCTCGGGAAAGGCGGAGCGGCATGAAAAAGCGCTTTCTTTTCATGATCATACTCGTTCTGTGCGTTCTCCTCACCGCTTGCGGCGAGCAGAAGGCATACGACGAGGCATGCGCTCTTTTCGAAAGCGGCCGCTACGTCGAGGCCATCGAGATGTTCCGCGCGCTGGGCCGTTATTCCGACTCCTCCGACCGCGCCAAGATCGCCCAGACCCGTCTGGAGCAGACCAGCGCCTGGCACGACGGCGACGCGGCCGAGAACGAGCGCGCGCTCAAGTACGCCGACGCCTTCACCTTCCTGGAACTGGGCCGCACGCAGGACGCCTGCGAGACCTTCGCCTCGCTCGGCAGCTACCGCGACGCGGAGCAGCGTCTCGCGCACTTCACCGTGCTGCGCGGCGCGCTCATCGGCGAGGAGGTCCGCCACATCAGCGGCGAGGAGGACGTGCTGCGCGGCAGCGCCTCCTACACCTACGGCGCGGACGGGCTGGCCGTGTCCCGCTCCGGCTTCTGCAAGCTGGACAAGTACGGCTGGTTCGAGGATTTCAACTACCACTACGGCTATGACGGCGCGGGCCGGCTCGCGCGCATCGACGCGGTGAACGCCTCCGGCACGCTGAGCTTTTCGATCGAGTACGGCTACGACGAGAACGGCCGCCAGGTGAGCGAGCGCTACGCCGACAGCTACGGCAAGACGCGCGAGTTCACGCGCGAATACGTCTTTGTCGACGCGACCGACAGCACCGACAGCTACACCGAGATCACCGAATATGAGATCTTCAACGGCAGCGCCTATCCCGAAAGCACCTGGCAGGAGAGCTACTGCGCTTTCGGCGTGGCCTCGGAAAAGAGCGGCGAATACACCGTGGTGAACCACTACGGCGCGGACGGGCGGCGCATCGACAGCGTGCAGACGCTCCCCGACGGCAGCCGCTATGTGACGACCTACCGCTACGGCGACGTGTATATCTACACGCCCTGACGATCCGAAAACAAAAAAACTCCGCCGGAAGGCTTTTCTCGAAGAAAAAGGCTTTCCGGCGGTTTTGTCTGACCTGTCCCCTCTCCCGTTCGCGGGGGAGGCTTCATTCGGTGAAGTGGACGTGGTTGTTGATGTGCTCCTCGCAGAAGCAGTGATAGCCCGCGCAGCGCGAGCAGTAGCGGAACTGCAGATCGGGGTATTCCGTGTCCGTCCGCCCGCAGACGGCGCACTTGTGGTGATAGAGCGCGTCGCGCTGCTCGCGGCGGATACGCGCCGACTCGCGGCGGAAGTTGACCGTCCGCGCGCTCGCGCGCTTCGGGATGCGGCTGAAGAGCTCGGCCCCGCAGAAGAGCAGGAAGCCCAGGAGCGCCACGACGGGCACGAGGTTGATCGGGAAGGGATTCGTCACGATCGCCATCGCGAACAGGGCCGCGTCGACATAGGCGAGATACTTCATTTTGATCGGGATGATCATCATGAACAGCACCTGCACGTCCGGGAAATACACGGCGAAGGCGAAGAACATCGCCATGTAGATATAGGTCGCCGTCAGCGAGATGGAATAGCCCAGCACGTGGAAGAGAAAGCCGCACAGGATCGTCAGCAGCATGTTGACGAGCACGTAGACCGTGAACTTGCCGCTGCCCCAGTACTGCTCGAGCGTATTGCCGATCCAGTAGAAGAACAGGATCGAGATAAAGCCGATCCACGAGCGGTCGTATGGCACGAACATAAAGCTGACGAGACGCCAGACCTGCCCGTGCAGCACGGCCGCGGCGCTGAAAGAGAGATAGGCGTAAAGGACGCTGTTGACAAGGCCGATCACCCACGCCGCGCCGCTGGCGACGGCGATATAGCGCGCCAGGCCGGGGATGCCGAAACGGGGATGATCATACAGAAAGCGGTCTACCAGACGCATCGGGTCTTTCATGCCGGGCCTCCTTTGCTTGATACAGTCATCATACCCTTTTCCCTGCGCAAAGTCTATGTATTTTTTGTAAAAAGGTCATTTTCTGCTTTGCGTTTTATAGATGTTGTGGTATAGTAAGAAGAAGCGAACAGATTTATTCAATATATGGAGTATCCTATGGCCGAAACTGCGGAACGCGAACTGAAAAACGAAATGATCGAGGGACGCAACGCCGTGATCGAGGCGCTGCGCGCTGGGCGGAGCATCGACAAGATCTACCTCGCGAAGGGCGACGTGGACAAGACGCTGGGCCACATCGCCTCGAAGGCGCGCGCCGCGGGCGTGGTCGTCGTCGAGTGCGACCGCCGCAAGCTGGACTATATGAGCGCGACGAAGGCCCATCAGGGCGTGATCGCGCTGTGCGCCGTGCGCGAGTACTGCACGATCGAGGACATCCTCGCCCTCGCGGCCGAACGGGGGGAAAAGCCCTTCGTGATCGTGTGCGACGAGATCAGCGACCCGCACAACCTCGGCGCGATCATCCGCAGCGCGGAGTGCGCCGGCGCGCACGGCGTCGTGATCCCCAAGCGCCGCAGCGCGGGGCTGACCACGATCGTGGACAAGGCCTCGGCCGGGGCGGCGGAGCATATGCTGATCGCCCGCGTGCCCAATCTGCCCGCCGCGCTCGACACGCTCAAGGGCCGCGGACTGTGGGTCTACGGCACGGCGGCCGACGGCGCGAGCCCCCTCTGGCAGACCGATTTTACCGGGCCGACGGCGCTGGTGATCGGCTCGGAGGGCGACGGCATGGGCCGTCTGGTGCGCGAGAGCTGTGATTTTACCGTGAGCCTGCCGATGAAGGGGCGGCTCAATTCGCTCAACGCCTCCGCGGCGGCGAGCATCGTGATGTACGAGGTGCTGCGCCAGCGCAGCGGCGGCAGACCGTAAAAAAAGAAAACGACCGGGCCCTCCGGGCCGGGACGCAGAGCCAGAGAACGTGCGGATATGGATTACTTGGGACAGGATCTTTTTCTGACAGGTGAATACGACAGCATGTCCGTGGATGCGATCCTGGCGGAGTTCAAGGCCCAGTCGGCCGCCGAGACCGCCGGGGCCGCCGCGCGCCCAGCGGAGCGGAGCAGATCGACCGCTCAGGCAAAGAAATCGAGAGGAGAGCATCTGTCCATGCCTTCAAAGCACCGCAGCAAGCGTGACAGGCAGCACGGACGCGCGCCGAAGCAGGAGCGCGCCCGCGAGGCCTTCGCATATACGGAAGACGCGAGCGCGCCGGACGACGCGCCCGTTTCAAAGGAAGCCGCGATCCCCGCGGCAGAGGAGCTCGCCGCTCCCGCCCCGGCGGCAGAAGCGAGGCCCGCTCCCGCCCCGGCGGCAGAAGCGAG
>JAFRDM010000013.1 GCA_017403885.1 Oscillospiraceae bacterium | reverse complement strand
CTTCGCGCCGTTGGCGATCATGTTCTCGATCTGGGATACCTGGGTGGCGATGTCATTCGCGCCGTACTGCAGGTCGACCTGATAGCCGGCCTTCTCGAGCAGGGCCTTCATGTTCTCGCCGTCCTGGTTCCAGCGCTGCAGGTCCTTCGTGGGCATCGCGACGCCGACCAGGTCGCCGCCGGACGCGGCCGGAGCGGCGGCCTGCTGGCCGCAGGCTGCCAGCGCAAAGATCATGCAGAGCGCGAGAAGAAGTGCAAGATACTTTTTCATGTTTTCATTTCCTCCATAGAATTTTTTAAGTTTCCGTTTTTGCGCGGAATCCTAACATGAAAGATTTTACCGCCTTGTGAAATCAAAGTCAAACCTTACGGCGGTTTGAAGCGTTAATTCGTCACGCCCTACAAATTAGTTGTTAAAACTTTGTAAAATCTGCCCATTGATTTTGATTTTTGAAGCGTTCCGGAAACCGCAGAAAAGACAAATCCCCCGTCGCGTCCGACGGGGGATGTTGTCATAGATCCGATTACTTGATGCCGTACTTCTTGTTGAACTTGTCAACGCGGCCGCTGGTATCGACCAGCTTCTGCTTGCCGGTGTAGAAGGGGTGGCACTTGGAGCAGATTTCAACCGTGATGTCCTTCTTGGTGGAGCCGGTCTCGATGACGGCGCCGCAGGCGCAGCGAATGGTGGTCTGCTCGTATTTCGGATGGATTCCTGCCTTCATGGTGTTTTCTCCTTGATCAAGGCTGTCTTGATTTGCCAAAGGCATAGTTACAAGACGCAAAGTGGATTGTAACACAAGGATTTCAGGATTGCAAGAGTTTTTTTCAGCGCTCGACCTGCAGCTCGCGGCCTGCGGAGAGGAAGTACAGCACGCACTCCTTCACGCGTTTTCGGAAGATGCGTTCCATCGCCGCGGCATAGGCGCGCAGCTGCGGGGCGTAAAGCGCGCGGCGTTCTTCCAGCTGCTTTTCCGTGCGGACCGCGTCGGTCTTATAGTCGATCACGACAAGCGCGCCGTCCTCTTCGATCAGACAGTCCACGACGCCCTGCAGCAGGATCTCGTCATCCGAGACCGCGCCGAGAAGCTCGTTCGCGCGGCACAGCAGAGAGAACTTGAATTCGCGCCGCAGCGCGTCCGCGCCGCGGATGCGTCTCCCCAGATCGGAGGCGAAGAGCTTGACGATCGCTCCGGCGTCCACGGCCTCGGCCTCGCGGTCGGAGAGATAGCGCGCGGCGCGCATGCGCTCGATCTCGGCGCGCACGGCCTCCTCGCTGTCGGTCTGCGCAAAATCCATGTACTGCAGCACCAGATGCGTCGCCGTGCCGCGCGCTGCGCCGGAGAGAGGCTTTTCCGCTGCGGCAAAGTCGGGGATGCGAAAGCTGCGGACGCGGTGCGGCGCGATGCTCGCGGCGTCCTCGTCGGCTTCGGCGCGGTCCTTCAGCTCCGTCGCCGTGACCTTGCTCGGCAGCGTCTCCGCCTCGGCGTGCGGATAGCGGAAGGCGAGCAGCCTCTCCAGCTCCGCGCGGAAGACAGGGTCCGCCTCCGCGCCCTGCCCCGCCTCCGCGGCGTCGTCGGCGGGCGCCTCCGCGCCGCAGACGCGCAGACGCAGATGCTCTTCGCCGTCGGCGAGGATCGCCATGACGAGCCAATGCAGCGGAGAGGAGGCGGAGGAGAGCGTCTCGGCTTCCAGCGGCAGCCGGGCGGCCGGGCGCAGCTTTTCGATCAGCTTGACCGGGTCCCTGACGCAGGCGCTCATCACCAGCGTCTCTTTCGCGCGCGTCATCGCGACATACAGAAGACGCATCTCCTCCGAGAGCGTTTCGCTTGCGAGCCGGCGGGCGATCGCCGTGCGGGCGAGAGAGGGATATTCGATGCGCCGTTCGAGGTCCGTGACCTTCGCGCCAAGCCCGAGCTCCGGATGGACGAGTACGCGCGCGTAGCTGTCGCGCTGGTTGAAGCTGCGCGAGAGATCGCAGAGGAACACGACCGGGAATTCCAGCCCCTTGGACTTGTGGATCGAAAGGATCTGCACGCCCTCCGCCGCGGCGGAGCCCTCGGGATCGCGGCCCTGCTCTGCGAGGCGGCGCAGCCACAGCACAAAGCGGTGCAGTCCGCGCCAGCCGGTATTTTCAAACTGCTCGGAGAGCGCGACGAGCTCCATGAGGTTGCTCCGCCGCCGCTCGCCTTCGTCGAGGACGGCGGCGATCGCGAGCAGATCGAGCTGGTTTATGATTTCCCAGACCAGATCGGCGCAGCCAAGATCCGGCGCGGCGGCGCGCAGAGAATCCAGCCGGGAGAGAAAAGCGCGGCTTTTTTCATCGCTCTGCGCGCGCAGGCACAGCGCGTCGTAAAAGTCAGAATCCCTGCCCGCGGCCCGCACGGCGGAGAGCTCGTCGGCCGTAAAGCCGAAGCAGGGCGAGCGCAGCACGGCGATCAGCGGCACATCCTGATGCGGGTTGTCGATGATCGCGAGCAGGTCGATGACCACGGAGACCTCGAGCGAGGTGAAATAATCCCCGCCCCGGGCGGCCGCTACGGGGATGCCGCGGCGCAGCAGAGCGCTGCGAAAGACGGGGGCCACGTTTGAGACCGTGCGCAGCAGGATCGCGATATCGCCGCAGCGCAGGGGCCGCTCGCTCTCCGCGGCCCGGACGGTCCTGCCCTCGCGCAGCATCCGCTCGATGCGGGCCGCGACCTGCTCCGCCTCGAAGGCGAGGCGGTCGGGCGTCTCGTCCTCGTCGCCGGCGGGCGCCGCGCCGAAGAGCAGCAACTCGGGGAGAGCTCGTTCCCCTTCATAATAAGTCGCGCCGAAGCGCAGCGCGGCTGCGTCGTCATAGGCGATGTCGCCCAGATCGCGCGACATACACGCAGAGAACACGGCATTGGCCGCGCCGATGATCTCACGGCGTGAACGGAAGTTCTCGCGCAGCAGGATGCGGCGCGGCTCACCCGCCGCGGCCCTGTCGAAATCGCGGAAGCCGTCGTATTTTTCGGTGAAGATCGTCGGGTCGGCCAGACGGAAGCGGTAGATCGCCTGCTTGACGTCGCCGACCATGAAGAGGTTGCGCCCATCCTTCGACAGGGCGCGGAAGATCGTGTCCTGCACACGGCTGACGTCCTGATACTCGTCGATCATGATCTCCGTGAAGCGCTCGGAGACCTGACGGGCAAAATCCGTGGGGGCCTCGGTCTCGTCGGTGAGCAGGCGCGCGGCGAAATGCTCGAGATCGGCGTAATCCAGCAGCGAGGCGCGCCGCTTGCTCTGCGCGTATTCCCGATCGAAGGCCAGCGTCAGGTGCAGCAGCGCCTCCATCGCGTCATGCGTGAGTGCCATGCCCGCGAGCTGCTTTTCCGAATCGGACGAGAGGACCTTTTCCATCCCGAGGCAGGCCTTTTTGCAGGCGTCGCGGCGGCTTTTGACGTATGCGGCCAGCGCCGGGTCGGGGGCGTCGCGCAGGGTGCCCAGCTTGGGAAAGGGGATGGGCAGGCGGGCGCGCGCCGCGTCCCAGCCGAGCCGAAGGGCGAGGGAGAAGTCCCGCAGCGCCGCAGCGCTCTCCTCGACGCTGGCGCCGTATGCCTTTTTGGTCTTCTCCTCTCCGTTCATGGCGGCGAGGACGCGCTCGAGCTCGGCGCAGAAGTAGTCCGCCCTTCGGCGCAGATCCGCCAGCAGCTCGCGGCCCCAGGGCGTCTCGGCCACGTCGGCGACCGTGGCGCGGAGCTGCCCGATCATCTTCTCCGCCCAGGCTTCGGGCCGCGCGTGGCACTGCATCTTGCGGTGCAGATCCAGCACCAGCTCGCACAACCGGCGGTCGTCCCGCCCCGCGCCGACCGTGTCGGCAAGCGCGAGGAAGCCGGGGATCGCCTCGGGCCGGGCATAACAATCCTCCATCGTGCGGTCGAGCGCAGCGGCCTTCATCTGCGCGGCGCGGTCGTCCTCGATGATGCGGAAGTCCGGCGCGAGCCCGAGCAGATGGCAGTTCTGCCGCAGCAGATCGGCGCAGAAGCCGTCGATCGTCTGGATGGCGGCGCGGCGGCACAGCGCGCTCTGGCGGCGGAGATGGCGGTCGGAAGGGTTTTCGGCGGAGGCCTCGGCGAGCAGGGACATGATGCGGCCCTTCAGTTCGGCGGCCGCGGCGCGGGTAAAGGTGATGACGAGAAAGCTGTCGATGTCCTTCCCGTCTTTGAGATAACGCATCAGTCGTTCAGTGAGCACGCGCGTTTTGCCGCTGCCCGCTCCGGCGGAGACGAGAACGGCGCTGCCGCGGCTTTCGATCGCGGCTTTCTGCGAGGGTGTGGCTTCGATTTTGTTCACCGTTCTTCCCCCTCTCTGGCGTCCATCAGCGCCCAAACCTCGTCGGCCCTGAGCTTTTTGAAGCAGCGGCTGTGTTCGTCCGCCTCGCCCTCGGCGAAGCGGCAGGCCGCGGCAAAGTCGCAGTTTTCACAGGCGCGGTCACTCTGACTGCGGAAATACGGGTCCGCGTCGATCGTGCCGGCGCGCAGCTCCGCGGCCATGGACGCGATCGTTCTGCGCACATGGCGGTAGAGCTTGCCCATCTGCGCCACCGAGGCGACGTTTTCCGGGCTCCAGTCGCCGCCGCGCGTCTTCTTCAGCGGGATGTACAGCTGCTCGCCGTCTTTTTCCCACGCACGGATCACGTCGTCGTCCCCGAGCACAAGACCGCTTCTGCGCAGCTCGCCGCGCAGCTTTTTGCCGATCTCTTCCGTGTCGTCCTCGCCGTCGACGGCGAGGAGCGCACTGCGCGCCGGAACATACATCACGCCTGCGGGCATGAGGGTCAGCCCGTCGCGCTCTTCGCCCGCAGGGGCGAGCGCAAAGAGATAGAGCAGCATCTGCAGCCCCATGCCGTACCAGACGTCCGAGAGAGAGAAGGTCTTTTTACCGGTTTTGTAGTCCGCGATGCGCAGATACAGCTTGTCGTCATGGACCCAGCCGTCCACGCGGTCGACGATCCCGACAAGCTGCGCGCGCAGATCGCGATCGCCCAGCAGAACGGGCTTCCGCGCGGCGTCGGAAAAGTTCAGCTCGAATTCCAGCGGCACGAAGTCCGAACGCCGCAGCTCCGCGGCCATGTCCAGCACGATGCGCTGCGCGTCGGCGCGCAGGCGGGCGAAGAGATGGCGGAAACGATCGCTTTTCTCCTCCAAGCCGCCAAGCTCGTTCGCGGCGTAGCGCGCTATGGCCTCGTCGGCGATCGCGCGGAGCTCGTCGTCATCCACTGCGGAAAAGCCGCCGCGGGCCTTGACCTCGCGTGCGGTCTGCTCGAGAACGGCGTGGATGAAGCTGCCGATCTCGATGGGACGGAACGAGGCGCTCTCGCGCGGTCTCGCCCGGAGTCCGTACTGGCAGAAGTAAGCGAATTTACAGGCGGAGAATTTGTCGATCTGCGAGGCGCTCAGCCGCGGGATCTCGCCGTAGAGCG
>JAFRDM010000012.1 GCA_017403885.1 Oscillospiraceae bacterium | reverse complement strand
TACGACGCCACCATGTGTATGTACGAGGTTCTGAAGGCGGGCGGACTGACCGGCGGCTTCAATTTCGACGCCAAAGCGCGCCGTCCCTCCTATACCGTGGAGGATATGTTCCACGCATATATCCTCGGCATGGACACCTTTGCGCTCGGTCTTCTGAAGGCCGCCGCACTGATCGAGGACGGACGCATCGAAAAATTCATCGCCGACCGTTACGCCTCCTACCGCACGGGCATCGGCGCGAAGATCCGCTCCGGCGAAACGACGCTATCCGAACTGGCGGAGTATGCCGTAGCTCTCGGCGCGCCGGCGCTTCCCGGCAGCGGCAGACAGGAATATCTCGAAAGCGTTGTCAATCAGATCCTGTTCAGCTGATTACAGCGTTTTTTACAGGATGAATGATACGATCAATGGTGAAGCTGCTTTGCCGGAAAGAATGCTTTCATATGCAAATCCAATCCTTTGTTGCAGGGCTGAAACTGTTGATTACACAGAGACGACATTTGAAAGGAATAGAGCCGCAAAAACGCCGATAATATGGGAAGTTTTATAAAAACAAGATCCGCATAAAAGCGGATCTTGTTTGTTTGGTTGCGGGGGAAGGACTTGAACCTACGACCTCCGGGTTATGAGGGCTGAGAAACCCATGCTGAGAAACTCAGTAATATCGCCATTTTTGCTTAAATATCTATGTTTTTTGAAAACCATTCAGTACACGTAAATCCAATTGATCCATCTATTACCAGCCAAAGTGATGTCAAAAATGATGTCAATTTATCTGGTCGTTTTATTGGACAAATTAAATATGGGCAAGTGGCACGGAGAAACAGTCTATGGTGATTATTCCAAATACCCTTCCCGGCCCTTGACGCCGAAGCGCGCCTCGAGCTGATGCATCATCTCGTCGGTGATGGTGTTCACGCGCGGCAGATGGGCGATCTTCATGTAGATCTCTGCAGCTTTCTCGGCCGTTTCAATCAGACCGAAGGTCTCGTCAAGATCCTTGCCAGCGCCGTAGATGCCGTGGAGGGACCAGACCACTAGCCGGGCGGTCTTCATCTTCTCCGCCGTGGCCTCGCCGATCTCGTTGGTGCCGCAGAGCATCCAGGGCAGCACGTTCACGCCGTCGGGGAAGACAACGATGCACTCGGTGCACATCTGCCAGAGCGTACGGGTGAATTCTCGCTCATTGAGCGTGTGGACGTAGGTCATGGCAAGGAGGTTGGCCGGATGGCAGTGCATGACCACGCGGTTTTCGGGGTCGACTGCGAGGCGCGCGACGTGGCTCATCATGTGGGCGGGAAATTCGGAGGTGAACCTGCCGCCGTCCGCAAAGCCCCACAGCAACTCTGCCGTCTCGCCGCCGTCCGTAAGGCGGACAAGGCCGAGATTCACGTCGGGGGCGTACTGCACGTTCTTGAAATACTTGCCCGTCCCGGTGACGAGGAAGTACTTGCCGTCCAGTTCGGGCGCCTGGAAGCCCGTGGGGATGGAGCGGAGCACGGAGACGACATCAAGGTATTCCTCGACCTCACGCTCATCCAGCAACAGGGAAATATTGCCGCCGTTGCGCTCATCCCAGCCATGCCGGTACATGTTCGTGGCGGTGCGGATCATCTCCACCATAAAGGGGGCAGTCAGAATGTCTTTCATGCTCTCTTCTCCAGAATCTTTTTCTCGTAATTCTCGATCTCACCGAACCACTCGCCGTCCACGGGCTTGCCGCACTGCCGGCAGTACTCGTCCCAGATCTCGCCAAAGGGCAGGGTTTTCATTTCTTCCTGCGCGACCATGAGCTTGGTGAAATTGCCCGCGTCCTGCAGGGCCTTCAGCTCGGCGTTCGGCTGCAGCAGCGCGAAGAGCAGGGCCTTCTGCAGGTTGCGGTAGCCGGTGACCCAGGCGGAGATGCGGTTGATGGAGGCGTCAAAATAGTCGAGCGCGATGTCCACCCTGCCGTCCAGACCGCCGCAGCGGACGATCTCGCGGGCGATCTCGCGGGTCTCATCGTCGAAGAGCACCACGTGGTCGGAATCCCAGCGGATCGGGCGCGTGACGTGCAGGGCGATCTCGGGGAAGAAAGCGAGGAGGGCCGGGATCTTGTCGGAGACAACCTCGGTGGGGTGATAGTGGCCGTTGTCCATCAGCGGGATGCACTTGTCGCCGTTCATCGCGGCGTAGGAGAGCGCGAACTCCGCGCTGCCAACGGTGTAGGATTCGACGCCGATGCCGAAGACCTTGCTCTCGATGCAGGGCTTGACCTTGTCGAAGTCGAAAGGCTCGGCGAGGATCGCGTCGATGCTTTCCCTGTAGCGCTGCCGGGGACCCATGCGGTCGGCGGGGATATCTTTGAAGCCGTCGCCGGTCCAGATGTTCATGACGCATTTCTCGCCCAGCTGCTCGGCCAGGTACGAGGAGATGCGGATGCAGGCCTTCCCGTGCTCAATCCAAAACTTCCGCGTCTCCTCGTTGGGGGAGGACAGCGTCAGCGGATCGCACTTGGGGTGGGAGAAGAAGGTGGGGTTGAAGTCGCAGCCCAGGCCGCGCTCCTTGCAAAAGTCTACCCACTTCCGAAAATGCTTCGGTTCCAGCTTGTCTCGATCCGCCCACTCGCCGTTTTCAAAGATGGCATAGGAGGCGTGGAGATTCATCTTCGGCCTTCCGGGGATCAGACTTAGGACCTCGTCGAGGTCGGCCATGAGCTCCTCGGGCGTCCGGGCGCGGCCGGGATAGTTGCCGGTGGTCTGGATGCCGCCGGTCAGCGGCGCGTTGGGATCGGTGTCGAAGCCGCGCACGTCGTCGCCTTGCCAGCAATGCAGGCTCACGGGAACGGTCTTCAGCTTTTCAATGGCGGCGTCCGCGTCCACGCCGAGCTTGAGGTATTTGGATTTCGCTTCCTGGTAGCTCATGATTTGACCTCCATTTGGATCTTCAGATTTCCGATCGCCGTGGCCTCGATGGGCAGGGCGATCACGGTTTTGCTGCTGGCTTCTTCCGTCAGGCGGTTGAGAAAAGCGTTCTTCGCACCGCCGCCTACGATGTAGATGCTGTCGTAATGCTTCCCTGTGTTGTGCTGCAGCTCCTGGATCGCGTTCATATACGAGAGCGCGAGGCTGCGATATGCGCAGCGAAAGTAGTCACCGACGGTCTGAGGCTTCATACTCAGCGCCGCGTCGAAGGCGGCCTTCATGCTCTTGGGTGCGAGGAAGCCCTGCGCGTTGGCGTCCACGGTCTCTTCAAGGCGGCTTACTTCCGCCTCGGCGACGATCTCGCCCCAGGGCTTGTCCGGGCAGAGCTCGGCGCGCAGGCGATTGACCAGCCACATGCCCATGATGTTCTTCTGGTAGCGGTTGTAGCCCACGCCGCCCTCGTTCGACCAGTTGGC
>JAFRDM010000001.1 GCA_017403885.1 Oscillospiraceae bacterium | reverse complement strand
GCTCGGCGGCGCGGTGGGGGCGCTCTCGCTGCGCGCGGGCGGCGCGCTCGCCCTCTCGCCGGGGCTGCTCATCTTCAGCTTCACGCTCTTTTGGGCGCTCTTCGGCGTGCTGCTGCGCGGCGCGGCCGGCTCGCGGGAGCGCGAGATCCTTGAGGTGGAGCTGCGCTTTCTCGGCCGCTCGGCGCGCTTCCGCGCTCTCGTCGACACCGGCAATTCCCTGCGCGACCCCCTTACGGACGAGGCCGTGATGGTCGTCGCCCCCGCGGCGCTGCGCGGCGTGTTCGGCGAGCTCGAGGCCGTCTTCTCCCTCGGCGAGCCGACGGAGATCCTCTCGGCCGCGGCCGGGCTGGACGCCCTGCGCGGCAGGCTGCGGCTCATCCCGTTTTCCGCCGTCAATACGCGCGGTCTGCTCGTCGCCTTCCGTCCGGACGCAATCCGGATCGGCGGCGAGGAGCGCCGCGATCTGCTCGTGGCCCTCTCGCCCTCTGCCTCCGGCGTCGGTCACGAAGCGCTGCTTTAGGCAAGCGGCCGACGCGGTCCGTGGACCTTGCGTCCGCTTGCCTGAGGAGCCTTTTGGCAAAAAAACTGTGCTTATTCTTGGAGGCTATAATGTTATGTAAACCACAGATCGCTTTCCTGCGCGAGAGCATCCTCTCGATCCTCGGCATCGAGCCGCCGCCGGTTTTTTACATCGGCGGGAGCGACGTGCTGCCCCCTCCGCTGGGAAAGGAGGAGGAAGCCGCCGCTCTCGCCGCGCTCGAGCGGGGCGATGAGGCCGCGCGCGCGGCGCTCATCGAGCACAACCTGCGTCTCGTCGTCTATATCTCCCGGCACTTCGAGAACACCGGCGTGAACGTCGAGGATCTGATCTCGATCGGCACGATCGGGCTGATCAAGGCCGTGAACACCTTCAACGCCGCGAAGAACATCAAGCTCGCGACCTACGCCTCGCGCTGCATCGAGAACGAGATCCTGATGGTGCTGCGCAAGACCGCCTCGCGGCGCAGCGAGCTGAGCTTCGACGAGCCGCTCAACACCGACTGGGACGGCAACGAGCTGCTGCTCTCGGACATCCTCGGCACGGACGGCGACGAGGTCTCGCGCCCGCTCGAGGACGACGCGGAAAAGGCCATGCTGCGCGAGGCCGTCTCGGCGCTGGACGAGCGGGAGCGCGAGATCATCTCGCTGCGCTTCGGCCTGCCCGACGGGCGCGAATACACGCAGAAGGAGGTGGCCGACGCGCTGGGCATCTCCCAGAGCTACATCAGCCGCCTCGAGAAAAAGATCATCGAGCGCCTGCGCCGCGATCTGCAGCGGCAGATGCAGGTATAGACTTTCCGTTTTTTATTGTCAAAAGCCTCCTGCTCGGGTATAATGAGTATTTGGAAAACTCTTCCCGTCACAGGAGGTTTTTATGGACATCTTCGATCTGATCGGGCCGATCATGGTCGGTCCCTCCAGCTCGCACACGGCGGGCGCGGTGCGCATGGGCCTCGCCTGCCGCCGCATCCTCGGCGAGGAGATCGCCGAGGCGGATATCACGCTCTCCGGCTCCTTCGCCGCCACGGGCCGCGGCCACGGCACGGACAAGGCCATCGTCGCGGGGCTGCTGGGCATGGCGCCGGACGACGTGCGCGTGCCGGACAGCTTTTCCTGCGCCCGCGAAAAGGGGCTGCTCTTCTCCTTCGCCTTCGGCGATATCCCCCAGTCCCATCCCAACACCGCGCGTCTTGTCCTCAAGGGCGTAAACGGCGCGCAGGCCGACATAGAGGCGGCCTCGCTCGGCGGCGGGCGCATCGAGATCCGCCGCATCGGCGACATGGCCCTGCGCTTCTCCGCCGAGCAGCCGACGCTGATCATCCGCAACCAGGACCGCCCCGGCACGGTGGCCGAGGTCTCCCGCGTGCTCTCGGAGGAGAAGGTCAACATCGCGACCTTTCACGTCAACCGCAGCTCCCGCGGCGGCACGGCCGTCATGGTCATCGAATGCGACACGCCGCTCGACGACCGGCTGCTCGCGCACATCCGCACGCTGCCGGGCATCCTGCGCGCGGTCTACATCAACCAGGACTGAGGGGAGGGGCGGAAGATGGCTCTGTTTTATTCGGTACGTCAGCTCGAGGAAATGGAAAAGAACAGCGCGCTCCCGCTCTGGCGGCAGATCCTGCTCGCCTCCGCCGAGGAGAGCGGCGTCACGCCCGAGCGTTCGCTGGAAAAAATGAACGCCGCGCTCGACGCGATGATCGCGGCCGACGCGGACTATGACCCCGACCAGCTCTCCCACAGCCGCCTCATCGGCGGCGACGCCGAGCGGATGCGCCGCTATGTCGAAGGCGGCGGGACGATCTGCGGGGAATTCATCGGGCGCGTGCTCACGGGCGCGATCCGCATGGGCGAGTGCAACGCCTGTATGCACCGCATCGTCGCCGCGCCGACGGCCGGCGCCTGCGGCGTGATGCCCGCGGTGCTGCTGCCATACGCCGAGGCGCACGGCACGCCGCGCGAGGAGCTGATCGCGGCGCTCTACATCGCCGCGGGCTTCGGCATGGTGATCGCCTCGCGCGC
>JAFRDM010000011.1 GCA_017403885.1 Oscillospiraceae bacterium | reverse complement strand
CGGAGT
Organism: Oscillospiraceae bacterium; assembly: GCA_017403885.1. Classification (GTDB taxonomy): domain Bacteria; phylum Bacillota; class Clostridia; order Oscillospirales; family Oscillospiraceae; genus Limivicinus. The sequence continues at coordinate 4,172 of JAFRDM010000011.1, read as the reverse complement.
TGGCGGAGGCGAAATACAGCGCCCAGTCGCTCCCCTCGTCGGCGTAGCGCAGCACGAAGACCGTCATGCCGAAGATGACCGCCAGCGCGAGCAGCAGCACCGAGAAGGCTCGGCGGGTGATCTTTTTCATGCGCTGCGCCCCCCCTTCCTTTTGCCCGGCCGCTCCGGAGAAAGCTTTGCGCTGCGGAACAGCTGCGAGGCGGGGCGCACGACGAAGCTGCCGTCGCGCCGCGTGTCGGCGCCCTTGATGAAGGCCATCATCATCCAGCAGGCCAGCAGCGAGCTGCCGCCGCGGGAGACGAAGGGGAAGGTCACGCCCGTGAAGGGCAGCAGATCGAGCGAGCCGAACACGTTCAGCGCCGTCTGCGTCATCAGCATGGTCACGGCCGCGCAGGCCGCGATGGAATAATAGGCCGAGCGCGCCCTGCGCGCGGTGCGCACGGCAAAAAAGGCGAGCGTCAGCACGGCGAGCACCGCGCAGCAGGCGATGATGACGCCCTGCTCCTCACAGAGGACGGCGAAGACCATGTCGGTGTCGGCCGCGACGATCTCCGTCAGCCAGCCGCCGCCCGCGCCCTTGCCGAATAGGCCGCCGGCCGCGGCCGCGCCCAGCGCGCGGGTCTGCTGATAGCCCGCGCCGTAGACGTCCTCCCATACGTGGCCCCATACCGCGAAGCGCCGCGCGATGTAGGGCTTGACGCTCACGGCGAGGAAGCCCGCCATCGCCGCGCCGGAGACGGCGAGGAACACCGTGGCGATCGAGCCCGAGCGCAGGAAGGAGATCACGAGAAAGCAGATGAAGAACACCAGCGCGGTGCCGAAGTCGCCGATGAGCGCGAGCGCCCCGACGCAGACGGCGGAAAAGGCGATGAACAGCAGCAGGTTGCCCCGGCGGTAGAGCTTTTCGAGCGTCGCCGCGCCGACATAGAGATAGGCCACCTTGACCAGCTCCGAGGGCTGGAAGGAGAAGCCGCCGATCGAAAGCCAGCTCCGCGCGCCGTTGAGCGAGTCGCTGGTGAAGACGTTCAGCGCCAGAAGCCCCAGCGCGAGCAGCGCCGCGAGGGGACGGAGCGCCTCGCTGCGGCGCAGGTCGCGCAGCCACAGCCCGAAGAGCAGGAACAGCACGAAGGCCGCGAGGATCAGCACGCTCTGCTTGAACATATCCTCCGGCGCGGCCGAGGCCGTGATCGACACGCCCAGGGCCGTGAGATAAAAGGCGATGGTCTCCACCTCGAAGCCGCTGCGGCCGATGAGGCGCATCGCGTAATAACAAAACCATTCCAGCAGGATCAGCACCGCGAAGCCGAGCGCGACCTGCACCGGCTTTTTCCCCGGAGAGGTGAGCAGATGCTGCAGCAGGAGCAGCAGCTCGAAGACCGTCAGCTCGAAGAGCGTCAGCGCTGGGGAGACGCGCTTGCCCGCCGCGGTGCGCCGCTCGTCCATCGCGCCGCCCTTCTCCGCGCCGAGGTCCTGCAGGCGCAGGCTGACCGGGCCGATTTTGGCCGCCGAGCCCGCGCCGAGCTCGGCGCCCGCGGGGCCGACCGCTCTGCCGTCCACCCACACGCCGCCGCGCGCGAACACGTCGTAGAGCATCCAGCGCCCGTCGTCGCGCCGCGTGAGAACGGCGTGCGTGCGCTCGACGCCCTCGCGGTCGATACGGATATCGGCCGAGCGGGCGCGCCCGATCAGGTTTTCCCAGTGCGTCACGTCTGCGGCATCGCGCCCAAAGCGCGCCGTCGCCCAGGTCTCGGACTCGTAACCGGAGGAGAGCATCGAGCGGATGCAGCGCAGCATGACGAGCAGCGACAGCGGGATCAGACAGTATTTCGACAGGGTGAGAATGCCCGCGGCGTCCAGCGTCATGCCGCCTCCCCTCCTTTCCAGAAAAGCTGAAACAACTTATTTATTATACCACAAAGCGGGCCTTTTGACAACCGACGCGCGGCCGCGGGCACGGAAAAAGGACTGCGTGGGAGCAGTCCTTTCATCCGTTCAGTTTTTCGACGATCCGGCGGACGGTCTCCTCCGGCGGGCCGTCGTTGGAGACGGCGAGGTCCGCGAAGCGCTCGTAGAGCGGCCTGCGGCGCGCATACAGCTCGCCGGGATCGGTGGCGAGCGAGATCGGCCGTCCCTCTCTGGGCAGCTCGCCGAGCGGTCTCTGCAGCCACACGATCACGCCGTTCTGGCGCAGCAGGGGATAATTCTCCCCGCGCGTCACGCAGCCGCCGCCCGTGGCGATCACAGCGCCGGAGAGCTTCCCGAGTTCCGCGAGAACGGCGGTCTCCCGCGCGCGAAAGGCGTCCTCGCCCTCGCGGCGGAAGAGCTCGGGGATCGTGAGCGCGGCCTCCCGCTCGATCAGCGCGTCGGACTCGAAGAAAGCGCGGCCCAGCGCCGCGGCGAGCAGCGCGCCGACCGTGCTTTTCCCGCAGCCGGGCATGCCGACGAGGATGATGTTCCGCATCTCGCACGCGAGCGCTTTTTCGATGCGCGTGATCTCCGCGTCCGCGATCCGCTCGCCCGAAAAGAGCTCGGCGGAGCGCTTGGCCTGCGCTACGAGCATCCCGAGACCGTTCGCGCAGGGGAGGCCGCGCGACTCGGCCTCCATCAGAAGGGCCGTGCGCGCGGGGTTGTAGATCAGATCCGCGACGGCCTCGCAGTCCGGAAAGGCCGCGAGCGGAGCGGCCTGCGCGCCGTTGTGCGGGAACATGCCCGCGGGCGTGGCGTTGACGACGAGCCGGGCGTCGGCGTAAGGGGAGAGGTCGCCGTAATCCTTCCCGCCGCGGCGGGAGAGCGTGACGATCTCCCCCGCGCCCCGCTCCTCCAGCACGGCGCGCACCGTTCCCGCCGCGCCGCCGCTGCCGAGGATCACGGCCTTTTTGCCCGCCGGGTCGAAGCCGAGCGAGCGAAGCAGCCAGGCAAAGCCGCAGGCGTCCGTGTTCTCGCCGCGGATGCCGCCGTCCGGAAGGCGGAGCAGCGTGTTCACGCTGCCGCAGCTCCGCGCGGCGTCGGAAAGCTCGGCGCAGTACGGCATCACGGCCTTTTTGTAGGGGATCGTGACGTTCAGTCCGTCCCAGCCGCCGCGCAGCAGGAAATCCGCGAGCTCCGCGGGACTTTTTTCATAGAGGGCGTATTCGTAATCCGCCAGACGCGCGTGGATGGCGGGGGAATAGCTGTGTCCCAGCTTCTCGCCCAGAAGCCCGCATCTCATGGCCCTTCCTCCCCGCGCAGCTCCTCCTGCCGCCGCCGGGACAGGGCCATCAGCTGCCTGAAAAACGCGGCGTCGTATTCCGCCATGCCCGCGGCGGCGCGGGCGGCGGCGGAGGCGAGCTTCGCTTCCTCGCGGGCGGCGTCGAGAACGGGCAGCGCGTGTCGGGCCTTATACGCCGCGATCTCGCCGCAGAGCGCCATGCGCGCCTCGAAGAGCGTCTGCAGGTCGCCGTCGACGCGGTCGAGCCGCGCGCGGAGCGAGGAGAGCTCCTTCCCCCGTGTCTCGAAGGAGATCAGCGCGTCGCAGAGCGCGACGGCCGCCGCCGCCTCGACGCAGGGCAGGGCGCGCGGGACGACGCAGGGGTCGTGCCGCCCGGGGACGGAGATCTCCGTCTCCTTCATGGCCGCGAGATCGACGGTCTTCTGCGTCTTCGCGATCGAGGGCGTGGGCTTGAAGGCCGCGCGGAGAACGAGCGGCATGCCGTCCGTCACGCCGCCGAGCAGACCGCCGCAGTTGTTCGTCGCGGTCTCGACGCGGCCGGAGCGCAGCACGAAGGCGTCGTTGTTCTCGCTGCCGCGCAGGCGCGCGGCGGAAAAGCCCGCGCCGAACTCGACGCCCTTGACGGCGGGGATCGCGTACAGCAGCGCGGCGAGGCGGCTCTCAAGCCCCTCGAAGAGAGGCCCGCCGAGACCCGCGCGCAGGCCGAAAACGGCGCATTCGACCACGCCGCCGAGCGAGTCGCCCTCCGCCTTCGCGGCGGCGATCGCGGCCTTCATGTCCTCGCCGCGCGCTTCGCTGAGCGTGCCGAAGGCGCAGGGACGGGCGTTTTCGGCAAGCGCGCCCTCGTCGGCGATACCGCCGATCTCCGCGATGCGCGACAGGACGGAAACGCCGCGCCGCTCCAGAAACTGCAGGCAGAGCCCGCCCGCGGCGCAGAAGGGCGCGGTCATGCGGCCGGACCAGG
>JAFRDM010000091.1 GCA_017403885.1 Oscillospiraceae bacterium | reverse complement strand
GCCCACAGGAACCTAAATCCTGCGTGTCTGCCAATTCCACCATGCCCGCGGCTATAGAAAAAACCTATTGCGGAAGCACTAGGTTTATGGAGCGGCCTACGAGGCTCGAACTCGCTACCTCCACCTTGGCAAGGTGGCGCTCTACCAGATGAGCTAAGGCCGCATCGAGAACGCGTATATATTACCACACCCTGTGAAATTGTCAAGCAGTTTTTCCCTTTTGCGCCGATCCGAAGAGAATAATCCGGGCGCGGCCGTGCGGCCGCGTCCGGATAATAGGAGCGATATCAGTATGGAAGCGGAGCTTCCGCCAGTACCTCGTCGGTGATGATCTCATCGTTTTGGATCATGTTCATCAGCCTGACGGCAAAGTCGACGGAGTTCTGTCTCGGCCAGATGATATACAGCGGCTCTGTGCCGCCGGAGGCCGTAACGGCCATGCCGGTGTCGCCGATCACGCCGTAGCTCTTGATATCCCATTCGTTGAGATAGCGGGTGGCAAGCTTGGCCAGATCAGAAATCTGATCGGAAGTAAAGTCGGTATCGACACAGTTGCCCATCGCCTCAAGGATCTGGGCGTGGTTCATCAGCACAGACGCGCCGTTTTTCTTGATATTGTCAAGGATCGCCGTCAAAACGCGAAGCTGGTTCCGTCCGCGGCCGAGGTCGCCGTCGCCGAAGGGCTCTCGCTCACGCGAATAAACAAGCGCCTCCTCGCCGTTGAGATGGAGTTCTCCCACCGGGAAGCGCACCGGGCGGTAGCCGGGTGCGTCGCCCGTGAACTCGACCGGGTTATCCAATGTGATGCCGCCGATGGAATCGACAAACTGCTCGAAGCCCGTGAAGTTCACGCGAGCGAAATTGTCGATATCGAGATTGTAGAAACGTTCGAGCGCCTCGATCGAGTTGTAAACGCCCTGAATGCCGCAGTGCGTCAGCTTATCGTATCCGCCCAGCGCCGGGTTGACCATATAGAAGTCGCGCGGCGTGTTGATCAGCATGACCTGTCTGGTCTTGCTGTTGATGAACATCAGGATGTTGACGTCGCTGTGGATATTGCTGGCGCCGGCCTCCCATTTGTCGAGTCCGCTGAGATAAACGACAAGCGTCTGATCCTCGCCGAAGAGGGGCGCGGGCGTCGGGCTCGGCGTGGGGACGGGCGTCGGTGCGGGAGTCGTGTCCGGATCCTCGGGAGCCGCGGCAATGGAAGCTATCACGATGGGCGTGTTCTCCAGCGTAGCGTTGTACGGAACGGGGATCTCATCGACAAGTCTGAGCGTCTCGGCAAACTCAGCAAAGTTTTCCGCATCTTCGAGAAGAAGGATAAAGGTCTTGCTGACAACCATCGCCTGAACGTCGCCGTTGCGAAGAGCTGATGCGGCATCGGTTATGCCGGGATAAGAGACGGTCTTCACCTTGGCGCCAAGGGCATTGTTGATCGCGCCGATGGCATAATTGCTGTTGAGCTTCTCCGCGCCCAGCTCACCGAGCACGGCAAAGGTATACGCGCCCATGTCCGAGAGCTTCTGAGCGCCGTCTCCGTCCGTCACATAGACGCCGACGATGGACCTCGGCTGCTCGTCGGACTTGGCATTGCTGATCTGCGTCTTCGTTTTTTCGACGTTGTGCATCAGGATCGTTCCGAAAACGCTGCAGAAAACAACGACGAGACAAAGGACAAGGCCGATGATCCTGCGTATGCGGCGCATGGCGCTGCGTTTCCTGTGAAGGCCTTTGAACAGCAAAAGCCCGGCAACAAACAGCAGAAGCGCCATGACAGCGGCAATGATCAGAAGGATCTCGCCGATCAAAACGTCTACCTTCAGCAGGCTGATGAAAAATACCGCGACCGCAAGAACCGTGATCGCAAAGACCGCGGAGGCGATCGGAATCCACTTTTTTCTCTTCAGCATTTCGTTTTCCTCTCTTTATCGAAAGAAGCCGTCGTTTTCCCCGTTTTCGGTATGACGCTGCGGGACGGCGTTCAAGACGGGAAAGTATTATAGCACAAACATATGGCTATTTCAACATTGCATTTCCGACAAATCAGCCGGATGTATCCCCTGCGTCTTCCGTCGGCTCTTCCGGCGGTTCTGATGCAGGCGCAGGCGAGGACTCGGGCGTGGGTTCGGGCGTGGACTCCGGCGTGGGTTCGGGCGTGGGCTCCGGCGTCGGTTCCGGCGTGGGCTCCGGCGTCGGTTCCGGCGTGGGCTCCGGCGTCGGCTCCGGCGTCGGTTCCGGCGTGGGCTCCGGCGTCGGTTCCGGAGTGGGTTCCGGCGTCGTTTCCGGAGTGGGTTCGGCTGTCGGCTCAGCCTCAGGTCCTTCCGGCGGAAGCGCATCGGGCACATACGCCGGCTGGACCGCTTCCTCCGGGACAATATCCGTATAGCTCAGTTCGCCCCTGCAGCTCGGATAAGTCGAAATGCTCCAGCGGTAATCGTCCCACATGCGCTCGTCGTTGAGCAGAAAGCCCTTATCATACTCTCCGTCGTAGCAGCGGCTGACGTCGACATGATAACGGTCCTCGCCCAGCTTGATGATATTCCAGCAGTGATTCGCACCGTTTCGCTGTCCGTAAACGATGCGGCATTCGATACCGAGCTGATGGCACATCTCGACATAGGCGAGCGCGAGGCCTTCGCTGCTGCTTTCGCCTTTTATGAGCGCGTCATAGCAACTGCCGGGCGCCGTCTCCGTGAGTATGCAGTTTTCAACCAAATACCGGCAGGCGGCAAGCGCCCTGTTCGGATCGTCAAGCTTATCCGCCTCAAGATTGCGCACTACATCCAGATTTTTCAGCAGGGACTTACAGCGGATGATCTCGTCTTCCGCCATGCCGTAGCGGATGTTGATCTCATACAGCCTCTGGCGGCCGGAGCCGCTGTACATATAGACCGAGATCTGCGGCTCGCGCACACAGATCGTCGGATTGTTTCTGTAAAGATCCTGAGCGATCGACCTGACGTTTTCCGTCGTCGTAGAGCTCGTATCGATCAGGATCGTCACCTGCTGACGGTTTTCCTCCAGCGCGGAGGAAATGATATCCTGAAGGCCGACGGAATACGGCAGGCGGATGATACTGGAAAGCTCTGCGGCGTAGCTTGTATAATCGATCGAGACCGTACTTTCATAATAGTTCACGATCTTTTCAAGCTCGTAGTCCAGATCGCGGACGCAATAGGCGCACAGCGCGTCCTGTGTCCGGACCTGCCAGCAGGCGCTCTCCATATCCTCGGGAGCGCTGCCGTCATAATTGGGATCAAAGGCGATTTTCCCTCCCGCAGCACCGTCGTATACCATGTCGATGAGCGTTTTTTTCAGCTCGGTCATGTTGCGCACCGTTACACGCTCTCCCTCTCTGCTCTCCGCCTGGACGGGAGAGATGTAATCGGTCACGGAAACGTATTCCTTTTCAAAAGCGTTCCCGCAGCCGCAGAGGAGCAGAACGCAAGACGCAAGAAGCAAAACGATCCGAAACTTCTTCATCGGTTTTCTCCGTTAATCCTCCATCAAAGAGAGCTGCTGCTCTTCTCTGTCCTCCGGTCTGAGCAATGCGCCTGCCGCCGGCAGCGTGCGCACACGATATCGCGCGGTATTTTTGATCGCGGTGTCCTTCAGCGCCTCGGCCCGGATGACCTTACGGCCCTTTTTGAGCGTCATCACGCCAACGCCCTGCGTGGTCCGCGTAGTCTTCGGCAGAATCTGCGCGGTGTTGAAAACCAGCGTGCGGCCGTCGTTGGAGGAAACGGCCACATCCTTCTCCGCGTCGATCAGCATCACGGAAACAGCCGGGCTTTTGTCGGAATAGGCGTTGATCAGCTTGCGGCGGTTGGTCTTGGTCTCGTAGGCCCCGAGCTCGATACGCGCGGCTTTTCCGTTTTCGAACACGATCAGCAGGTGCTTGGAATAATCTCCCGGATCGAGCATGGCGATCACGCTTTCCCCCTCGTCCATTTCAAGCTTTGTGGGAAGGTACGCGCCGAGTGCGGAAGCCTTCGTGTCTTCGAAATCCGAGACGCGGCATTTGTACATCTGCTGGAGGTCGGTGAGAAAGAGCACTTCCCTGCCGTTGGCCGATTCAAAGCTGACGGAAAGGCGGTCGCCCTCCTTGTACTTCTGATCGCTGCTCATGCGCAGCGACTGCGCGGTGATCTTTTTGAAATATCCCTGCTTCGACAGGAAAAGCGTGACCGGGTAATCCTCGACCTCGTCGACAGGCTCAAATTCCTCGATCTCGTCGGAATAGACGATCGTCGAACGGCGGGGCGTCACGTACTTTCTGTTGATCTGCTTGAGCTCGTCGATGATGATGGACTTAATGCGTCTGCGGCTGCCGAGGATCTCGCTCAGGTCTGCGATCTCCTTTTCGAGCGCCTCGATCTCGTCCGTACGTTTGAGGATATACTCGCGGTTGATGTTGCGCAGCTTGATTTCGGCGACGAATTCCGCCTGGATCTGGTCGATTCCGAAGCCCATCATGAGGTTGGGAACGACTTCGCTTTCAAGCTCCGTCCCGCGAATGATTTCAATGGCCTTGTCGATATCCAGCAGGATCCTTTCCAGGCCCTTGAGCAGATGCAGCTTGTCCTTCTTCTTTGACAGATCAAAAAACACCCTGCGGCGAATGCTCTCGGTGCGCCAGGCACACCACTCGTCGAGGATCTCCCTCACGCCCATGACCTTCGGATTGCCGGCAACGAGTATGTTGAAGTTGCAGGGAAAAGCGTCCTGCAGCGTCGTCATGCGAAAGAGCTTTGCCATGAGCTTTTCCGGGTCTGCGCCGCGTTTGAGATCGATCGCGAGCTTCAATCCGCCGAGATCGGTCTCGTCGCGCATATCGTTGATCTCGCGAATCTTGCCGTTTTTGATCAGTTCGGCCACCTTGTCGATGATCGCCTCGGAGGTCGTCGTGTAGGGGATCTCGTAGATCTCGATGATGTTTTCTTTCGGGATAAAACGCCAGCGTGCCCGCACGCGGAAGCTGCCGCGGCCCGTGGCGTAGATGCTCTCCATCTCCGAGCGGTCAAAAATGATCTCACCGCCGGTCGGAAAATCCGGCGCGGGCAGCGTCAGAAAGATATCGTGCCCCGGATCGCGCAGATAGTTGATCGTCGTTTCGCAGACCTCGTTGAGATTGAAGCCGCAGATCATGCTCGCCATTCCGACGGCAATGCCGTTGTTGGCGGACACGAGTACGTTCGGGAACGCAGTCGGCAGCAGCGTCGGCTCTTTCATGCGCCCGTCATAATTGTCGACCATGTCGACCGTGTCTTTTTCTATGTCACGGAAGATCTCAGCGCAGATCGGAGAGAGCTTCGCCTCGGTATAGCGCGAGGCGGCATAGGACATATCCCGCGAAAAAACCTTACCGAAGTTGCCCTTGGAATCGACAAACGGAGTGAGAAGGGCTTCATAGCCGGCCGAAAGGCGTACCATCGTTTCATAGATCGCCGCGTCTCCGTGGGGATTGAGCGCCATAGTCTGACCGACGATGTTCGCGCTCTTCGTGCGCGAGCCGCTTAGGAGCCCCATCCTGTACATCGTATAGAGCAGCTTTCGGTGCGAGGGCTTGAAGCCGTCGATCTCCGGGATCGCGCGCGATACGATCACGCTCATGGCGTAGGGCATGTAATTCGTCTCAAGCGTCTCGGTGATCGGCTGCTCCACGATCGCAGCGTGCAGCCCCACGACGTTGGGATTATCGTACTTTTTTGTGTTTTCTTTTTTCTTAGCCATAACTTATTTTCTGCTCTTCTTCTGTTTTTTCCCTGTCGTCAGACTTCTCCTGCAGCGCGGGCAGTGGGTGGCCGAAAGCGCCCCCAGGAAGATGATCTTCCCGCAGTGCGGGCAGCGGCATTCCCGCACAATGATAAATACCATCGAGGCAAAAATCAGGATCGTGGCGATCGTAAAGAACAGCTTCAGCGGCAGGTAGCTCTGCGGTGTGAGAAGGCTGCCGGCACAGGAGAGCGCAGCGGCGATCATGACCGTGCGCAGACGGCTGCGCGCCGCCTCGTAGTTGTTTGCGCCAAGATCTCTCATCTCATGTTCCTCCGATCCTCAGGAAATGTCCGCCATGTCGAGATAGCGGTAGCCGACCTCGGCGATGTGGTCCTTGCGTCCGGAAAGATTGTCGCCCAGGAGCAGGTCGAAGACCTGCGCCATCTTCTCTGCATCCTCCGGCATGATTTTGATCAGCCGCCTTGTGGCCGGATTCATCGTCGTCATCCACATCATGTCCGGGTCGTTCTCGCCGAGACCCTTGCTGCGGCTGATCGAGGCCTTCGCGCTGCCCAGCTTGTCAAGGATCTCCGACTTTTCCCGGTCGGAATAGGCAAAATAGGTCTTTCCCTTGCTTTCGATCTCGTAGAGCGGCGACTCGGCGATATAGACGTAGCCTTCCCGGATCAGCGTAGGCACGAGGCGGTAGAGCATCGTAAGGATCAGCGTCCGGATCTGGAAGCCGTCCACGTCGGCGTCGGTGCAGATAATGACCTTGCTCCAGCGAAGGTTCTCCAGGTCAAAGCTGGAAAGATCCTTCGTATGCTTGTCCTTGACCTCGACGCCGCAGCCGAGCACCTTGAGCAGATCGGTGATGATATCGCTTTTAAAGATCCGCACATAGTCGGCTTTGAGGCAGTTGAGGATCTTGCCGCGCACGGGCATGATGCCCTGGAATTCAGCGTCTCGCGACTGTTTGCAGGCGCCGAGCGCGGAATCGCCCTCGACGATATAGATTTCCCGCTTATCCGTCTCCCGGCTGCGGCAATCGACGAATTTCTGCACGCGGTTGGCGATGTCAATGCTGCCCGAGAGCTTTTTCTTCATGCCCTGCCGGGCCCGCTCGGCCGTCTCGCGGCTGCGTTTGTTGATCAGCACCTGCTCGGCAATGCGGTCCGCCTCGGGCTTATTTTCGATGAAATAGATCTCCAGCTGCTGTTTGAAGAAGTCCGTCATTGCCAGCTGGATGAAACGATTGTTGATCGCCTTCTTGGTCTGATTCTCATAGGAGGTCTGCGTGGAAAAGCAGTTCGTCACGAGAATAAGACAGTCCTGTACGTCCTGGAACTTGATGGCGGTCTCGTTTTTCTGGTATTTGGCCAGCTTTTTGATGTAGGCGTCCACAGCCGAGACGAAGGCGCTGCGCACGGCCTTGTCCGGCGCGCCGCCGTTCTCGAGCCATGAGGAATTGTGATAGTATTCGATCGCGTTGACCTTGTTGGAAAAACAGAAGGCCGCCGAGAGTTTGACCTTGTATTCTGGCTTGTCCTCGCGGTCGCGCCCCTTCCGCTCGGCCGAGATGGAGACCGGCGCGGTCAGCGCGCCCTCGCCCGCGATCTCGCGGACGTAATCGACAATGCCGTTTTCATATCGGAAATCCTTTGTTTCGAATTTCGCGCCGCGCTGGATCCGCAGACGGAAGGTCACGCCTGCGTTGACGACGGCCTGACGGTGAAGTACGTCCTCGAAGTATTCGATCGGGATGTCGATCTCGGTAAAAACTTCGCGGTCTGGCCGCCATTTGATCAGCGTTCCAGTCTTTTTCCGGTCTGTCGGTTCTGTGATGAGCTCCTCGCCCTTTTTCCCGCAGACCTTGCCCTTTTTGAAATGGAGCTGATACTTTTTCCCGTCGCGCCAGACCGTAACGTCCATATACTCCGAGGCGTACTGCGTCGCACAGGAGCCGAGGCCGTTGAGACCGAGCGAATACTCGTAATCTCCGCCGTCCGCGTTTTTGTATTTGCCTCCGGCGTAAAGCTCGCAGAAGACCAGTTCCCAGTTATAGCGTTTTTCCGCGGGATTCCAGTCCACGGGGCAGCCGCGGCCAAAGTCCTCGACTTCGATGGAGTTGTCCTCGTAGCGCGTGAGCGTAATCAGTTCGCCGTGCCCCTCGCGCGCCTCGTCGATGGAATTGGACAGAATTTCAAAAACCGCGTGCTCGCATCCGTCCAATCCGTCGGAGCCGAAAATGACGCCCGGGCGTTTTCGGACACGGTCCGCACCTTTAAGCTGGGAAATGCTCTCGTTTCCGTATGCAGGGGTGCCTGTACTCATAAAAGCCTTTGCCTTTCATACAATATATAGTGGGATTGAGAATGCATTTTCAACCCTTTATTATTTATTTAGTATATCAAATCCCTGCAGTGATTGCAAGTCCCGCGCCTGCGGAGCCGTCAGATATAAAAAACAGGCGGGCCGAATGGCTCGGCCCGCCCGGCGGAAGAAAGGCTTCCACTTGACATTTCGCCGGTTTCGATGTATCCCTATACGGGACGACATCTTCTCCGGGTCCTCTGTCTCTCTCCCGGCGGCTGAAATGTCCGTGTTTAGTATGCGCCGCGCTCCGTGCGCTCTTGCAAGCCAATTCCTGCCACAGAAAGGATCATCCTCATGGATTTCTCCGTTATCATCGTCATCGCCGCAATCGTGCTGGCTGTCGTCGTCGTACTGAAGCTGCTGGCCAAGCCGATCCGTTTTATCTTCAAGCTGCTGATCAACACCGTGCTCGGATTCGTGCTGCTTTGGTTGATCAACTTTTTCGGCGCCGGGCTCGGCATAACGCTGGAGCTGACGCTGCTGAACGCCCTCGTGGTCGGCTTTCTGGGTATTCCGGGCGTTCTGCTGCTGCTTGCGATCCATTTTCTGCTTTGATCTGCACAGAGAGTCCCGCATCCGGTCGGATGCGGGACTTTTTCATGCTTTGAAAATCTCTTCCAGCAGCGGCGGCAGCTCGCCGAGCTCCAGGATCTCATAGTCCGGCCTTATTGCCCCTTCGGCTGTCAGCCGGTCCGGGTTGAACCAGCAGGTCCTGACGCCCGCGTTTATCCCGCCGAGGATATCCGAACTGAGACTGTCGCCAACGATGATCGCATCCTCGCGCCGAAAGCCCGGGATCGCGGCAAAGCAACGATCGAAGAAGAGCTTCGAGGGTTTGTTCGCTCCGACGCGCTCGGAGATGAAGATATCCTTGAAAAAAGGCGATATCCCGGCGCTTTTCAGTCTGCTTTCCTGTGTGACGACGTTGCCGTTGGAGACGAGGTAGAGATCATAGCGCGGAAACAGTTCGGCGAGCAGCTCCGGCGCGCCGGGGATGAAGTAATGACCGCTTTCAAGCAGGGATTCGTATCGCTGCTGTACCTCGCGCTCCGGAGCGTCGAGGCCCAGCTCGGAAAAGAGCATGCGGAAGCGTTCGACGAGCAGAACCTCCCGCGAGATCGTTCCCAACTCCAGCCGCTGCCAGAGGGCGAGGTTGATCTCGCTGTAGCGCCGAAGGACGGATTCATCGGCCGGCACGGAGAATTCTCCGAAGGTCTGTCGGATAGCATTTCTTTCGGCGGTACGGAAATCCAGGATCGTATCGTCGATATCGAAAAGGATCTTTTTTCTCTCCGCCATTTCACAGCACCTTCAGCGCCTCGGAGATCTCCTCGAAGCGCGCGCCGCGCGAGGCCTTGACCAGCACGCAGTCCCCCTCGCGGATCTCCTCGCCGAGAGCGGCGATCAACGACGCGCGGTCGGAAAACTGCCGGGCGACGGAGCCAGCTCCGGCACAGTAGGCTGCGGCGTGCTCGCCGCAGCAGAGCAGCCGCTCCACTCCCTTTTCTGCGGCGTACGCGCCGCCCGCATAATGAGCGTCAAAAGCCGTGTCTCCCAGCTCCAGCATTTCGCCGAGAATACATACATGCCTTCCCGGCAGCGCGCAGAGCGAGTCTATCCCGCTTTTCAGCGCTTCTGCGTTGGAGTTGTAGCAGTCGTCGAGCAGCGTGATCTTACCCGTGCGGATCACGGCGCCGCGGCGGCCGACGTTGGAAAAAGACGCTATCCCCCGTATGATCTCTTCGTCCGATAGCCCAAGCTCCATGCCGAGCGCCGCGGCCTCGAGCGCCGCATAGACGAGATGCCTGCCGAACGCCGGGATGCAGACGTGAAAACGCCTTGTGCCGGAAATGATGTCGCACTCGGTAAACTCTTCCGTCGAGACGACATTCTCCGCACGAACGTCGCAGTCCTCTCTCAATCCGGCATATATCGTGCGGCGAGGGCAATCATAGGCGCGCAGCTTTTCGTCATCGCCGTTCATGATGACAAAACCGTCAGCCGGGAGATAGTCGATCATTTCCGTTTTGGCGCGCAGAACGCCGTCAAGATCGTGCAGCATTTCCAGATGCGCATGCCCGATCATCGTATAAACCGCCATATGAGGGCGCACCATCCGTCCGAGACGGCACATCTCGCCGAAGTCGGAGATGCCCATTTCGACTACCGCGATCTCATCCTCAGGCTCGATGCGCGAGAGCGTCATCGGCACGCCGATCTGATTGTTCAGGTTTCCGGCCGTCTTGCATACACGCCAGCGGGCAGAGAGCACAGCCGCAATCATTTCCTTGGCAGACGTCTTCCCCACGCTGCCCGTGATCCCCACGATCGGCAGACGCAGCGAGTCGCGGTGGGCGGCTGCGATATCTTCAAGCGCTTTCTGTACGTCTTCCGCGACGATCACACCGCGTGTTTCACCTTCCGGGACCCGCTCGGCCAGACAGCAGGCGGCGCCTTTATCGAGAGCGGCGGATATATAATCGTTCCCGTCGACGTTTTCACCTTTATAGGCTACAAAAAGATCTCCCGGCAGAACGCTCCTGCTGTCGATGACGACGCGGCCGAGCTCTTTCGAGAGATCGCCCTTGCCAACGTACCGCCCGCCGCAGCATCGCAGCGCTTTTTCGACCGTCATTCCCTTCATCTCACTCGCCTCCGCGGATTTTTAATGATTATAGCACAGTACCAGGCACATAGCAAAGAAAATCGACGCACGGACAAAAAAAGGGTGCAATTTGAAAAACTCTATGATATAATGACTTGTCATCAAAGATAAAAGGAACATTTCATATGAACTATATCGTGGTTGATCTGGAGTGGAACCAGGCCATGAGCTCCAAATCATCCGTATTCAACAAGCTGCCGATCCATCTCAGCGGCGAGATCATCGAGATCGGCGCCGTCAAGCTCAACGACGACATGACGCTGGGCGAAGAATTCACCATCGACGTCAAGCCTCTCTACTTCAAGCGTATGCACTACAAGGTCAAAAAGCTCACGGGCTTTGACAAGGAACGCCTCTCGCACGGGCTTCCCTTCCCGGATGCGCTGGAGAGCTTCCGCGAGTGGTGCGGCGAGGGCGTGACCTTCCTCACCTGGGGCTGCGACGACCGCCGGATCCTCGAGCAGAACATCATTATCCATGACCTGGACTGGGACTGGATCGCCGGTTGGGTCAACCTCCAGCTGATATACAACCTGCAGACCGGCGGAGACAAGAACCAGAAGTCTCTCGCCAGCGCGATGGAGCATTTTCAGATCGAGCAGACCCGCGTTGCTCACGATGCGCTGGGGGACGCCTACAATACGGCCCTGGTGTGCACGCACCTCGACATGGCCGAGGGCATGCGCCTGTATCCCGACGCGGCGCAGATCCTCGCCTCCCGTACGGTAAAGTCCGCTCCTCAGGCGGAATCGCAGGACGGCGATTCTCTTCTGCACGAGAGCTATACCGGTTTTTCGACCAAGGCGGCCGCCTTTGCGGACGAGCGAATCGCCGCGCTTGTCTGTCCCGACTGCGGGAAAGCGCTTACCGGCAGCAAGTGGGTCAATCAGGGCGATCAGCGCTATATGAGCATCTATTCCTGCGAGGAAGACGGTCCTTACCTTATGCGTGTGAAATTCCGCAAGCACGCCGAGGACAACAGCTGGTCGGCGAGCAGGCTGCTGTACAAGGCGGATGAGGACGCCGTAGAGTTTTACAACACAAAAGCCGCTCAATCCCGCCGCCGCGGGCGCGGCCATACGCGGAAGAAAAACCGCCCGGCCAAATAAAGTCAAACGGACATCGGATCGCTCCGATGTCCGTTTTCTTATTCACGCTAAATGCTGACGTCGGGCGTGTTGTCCCGCTGATAGGAGCACCAGTTCCCGTTTTCGATCAGCTCTTCTCTCGCCAGGACGCGCAGCAGCTCTTCCGTCTGTCCCTGCTCGGCAAGCCGCTCCGACATTTTCCTGAAAAAGCGCTCCATTTTCTGATGATCGGAGAGAGTGCGAGACAACGAGAGCCTTCCGTAATAGTTGGCGACGAAGAGCGTCACGGCCGAGATCGTACCCATCGCGATCTTCAGGATCGTGCGGTAAAGCTCCACATCCGTGACATGGACGAGCGGCCGGAATATCAGTCCGCCGCAGAGGAGCTCGAAGATGACGGCGGCAAGATAGAGCGTGATGCTCAGCACAAGCGCAAAGCGAACCGTCCTGGTGCTGACGAGCAGATCATGTCCGGAGCGTTTTCCCGCCTCACGATGATACGCACGCTGAGCCTCCGCCCAGCACATGCGGATATCGTGCGCCGTTTCCGGCTCCTTTCCCGTGTTCAGAGCGCAGAGCGCATCCATGATCCAGGCCGTCTCCTCCTGTTGGGTCCACGGCAGCAGCTCCTCCGTCCGGATACGGCTGCCCGCATAGCGGAGAAAGATCTGAACGCGCAGACTCTCGGCCAGCGCGCGGTATTCGATGTATCGGCGGTGGCAGTCCGAGCGGACGGCCCAGCGCCGGCACAGCCACGCCGCAAGCAGCATCAGGCCGCATACGAGGATCATCCAGATTGCCTGCGCCTCGTCGTACATCAAAAAGGCAAAGGTGAGCAGCGCGCTGGCAACGGCGAGCAGGCCAAAGGCAAACCGCAGCTTACCGGCGTTTTGAACGCTGAGACTGCCGGCCGCCTTGCTGACGTTCTCCATCCTCTCCAAAAGAGGATCCGGCTCCGACAGAGGAACGCGCCGTCCGCCTTCTGTCTTCGTGTCTGCAGCAAGGCAGTTGAACTCGTCGCTTCTGCGCAGGATATCCCGCACCGCGTCGGTGTTGCCCAGAAGATGCACCGTCCCTGCGGGCTCCCGAGGCTGCTCTGTGCGCGGCGTGTAAATGTGGATCACCGCTTCGTTTGCCTCCGATCGGACGGCCGTGCCCGAGAGCGGCATATAGCTGCCGTGGAGCGAAAAGTCCACCGTTTCCGCCGTGCCGCAGGCGGCCTGTGTTCCGGGGCCTCCGTCCCATAGGGCAAGCAGGATGTGGGAATGAGCGGACACATAGATCCCCGACTGGCGGAAAAGAAAGTTACGGCTGACGGGTCCGTCCGGCACAGCCTCCGCAGGCGGCGTAACGAAAACCTGCTCGGCGCGGCGGCAATGATGATCGAGACGCTCCAAAGCTTCCGCGCTGAAGTCTTCTTCAAAGAGCGCGCGTTCCATCGGAAGGGCGGCGATGAGGGGGATGCCGAGCTCTTCCGCCGCGTCGGCGCAGAGCAGATCCCCGCCCTCGGCGAGAGAATTGAGCATCACGAGCCGGGAGTGCGGGCAAAGAGTCTGCAGCTTCTGCAGTTCTCTTCGCACGGACGCGGCAATGGCCGCTCTGTCCCGCTCGCGGATCGAGCGGTGAGCGGTGACGCCTATGATGATGGGAATGGTCTTTTCCGTATTCATCAGTCCTCAATCACAACAGTAAAACGAATATCCGATCCCTCAAGGCTTGCGGCTGCCCTTGTCATATCCCGGCTGATCGTGACGGACTCGAGATTCGGCAGGGCGAGGAGGACGCTGAGATCGCTCACCTTTGTGTAGGAAACGTCCAGCGTTCGAAGATCAAAAAGATTCTGCACGCCTTGAAGCGAGGAAACCGCAGAAGCTCTCAGACTGATCTCTCTGAGGCTCTGCAGGGTAAAGAGCGCGGAGACGTCCCGCAGCTCGCCGCAGTATTCCGCACGGAAGCTTTCAAGCGAAGACAGGCTCTGAACGCCGCCGAGATCACGCAGAGGCTGCTCATACAGAGACAGCTCCCGCAGCCCGCTCAGCTCGGCGAGAATGGCAAGATCGCTCAACGGTCCGGGACCGAAGGTCTCCGTTTCGCCTGAATCGCGGTTGTACAACGCAGGCCCGCTTTCGGGATCCGTCACGATCTCATAGCGCTCGGGATCGACAAGACGGTCGCCCGCGGCGCAGAGGACGCTCACGCGGCGAAGCAGCGCTTTGGGGAGCGAACGGAGCTCCTCAAAGTCGTTCAGAACATAAACGGAGTCGTCTATGTACCATCCGCCGCGGGGATACTCCACGCGGTACTCTCCGAAAACGCCGTCGGCGACCAGATCCTCCGCCTGCTCGGCGAGCTGCGGCGGAACGATGAGATGGTCGCCGTGAAAGCGGCGCAGCGGTTCAAGGCTGTTCACGCCATCGAGACCGATCAGCTCGAAACTGCAGGGGGCGGAAGCGTCCATCTCGTCAAGAAAGCTCAGATCGGTCAGATCCTCCACATTCTCAAGACGCAGCAGTCCGAGATGAAGATCCCGGAACGACGGAAGAGAAAAGCTGCCGTTGATGTACAGGGTATTCAGCTCCATACCGTCCAAGGGACTCCAGTCAGCCAAGCGCGGGCAGTAATAGACCTCAAGGATCCCTTCTCCGCCGCGTCCGAAATCCGCGAGTCTTTCCAGGCCCTCGAGCGAACGGAGCTGATCGCACGCGTAAAGCTGGATGCGCGACGCCGACCAGTTATCGGGCAGCGAAGAAAGATCCCTGCAGTCGCAGTCGTTGATAAACAGGCGTTCCGTCACCGCAGGCAGCGCCGAAAGGTCCAGATCGGAAATACGCCTCATATAAAGATACGAAACGGTGATATCCTTCAGTTCCCCGGGCAGCTGCCCCATGCTTCCGCCGTAAAGGTCGATCCCCAGCCTGTCGTAGTGCGCTACGTCGGCGAGGGCGGACAGATCCCGGACGCCGCCGGAAAAATCGAGATTATCGAGCGATACGCGTCTTTGTCCGAGCTGCGTCAGAAAGCCCATATCCGGCAGATCGACGCTGTATAGCGAGATATCCCGCAGCTCGCTCAGCCCGCCGAGGAAGGAGGCGTCCCGCAGCCTCACGTCCCAGCCCGGGTAGATCATCACGCTCTCGAGCGCCGTGCAGCCGGCGACAGGGCTGAAATCCTGTACGGCGGGACAATCGTCTATCGTGAGAGCGGTCAGCTTTTTCTGTGTGGAGAGCGCCGAGATATCCTGCAGCTGAAAGCCGTTTACGACTTCAAAATCTTCAAGCTGAAGCTTTTCCAGCCCGGACAGACTGTTCATTCCCTCCGGATTCAAAAGCTGCAAAGTGCGCAGATCGGAGAGTGAAGCCAGGGCGGAAAGGTCCCGCGCTGCGGAAAAGGAAGCGTTCCAAAGAGAGAAATTGTGCAGAGAAGGCGGAGAAAAGCCGGAAAAGGAAGCCTCCGTGCCGGTATCCTGCATATCCACGTGAAGCGTCCCAAGCTTCTCGCAGCCCGTCAGCGCGGCAAAATCGCGGATCGGCGTAAAACGGATCTGCATCTGGCGGACGGGAGCTTCGGCAAGCCAGCTCAGATCATCCATGCCACAGCTCAACACCGCAACACCCTCCAGCTTTTCCGCGCCGCCGAGGTCCGGCAGTCCGTCCGCGGGCACTTCGACAAGCACCAGGGAGAGATAGCGCAGATTGGGCATGAGCGTCAGAAAGCGCAGATCATCGTGCCGGACCATTTCGAGCTCCTGTCCGTTCTCCATGCTGTACCAGTGGATCATACCGTCGTCGGAATTCTGGTCAAGAACGGCATAAAGGTCCGCATCGAAGTAGATGAAGGGAGCTTCTTCGCCGGGATCGAAATAATCCCGCACCTCTTCCATCGATTCTTCCAACTCTTCCCCCGTGAGGAAGATCATCCGGTCGCCGATGACAACGACGTCTTCGATCTCTGCAAGATCCTCCGCGGTCCAGCCCTCGGGGATCGCAATGATCGGATCATCCGGTGCTTTCGGGGAAGGCTCGCTCCCCTTGACGGAACGCCAGATCAGCAGACCGACGAGGCAGAGCAGAACGATCCCGGCAGCGCCGAGGAAAAGCGGCAGAGTGTTTTTCTTCTTCGGAAGCGCGGAAACGATGCGTTCGGCGATCAGCGGGGCGTCGCGCCCGGAAGCCATGATGATATTGCGCGCGTAAAGCGCGTTTTTTATCCTCTCCGGGATCGGCGCGTCGTCGAGCTGCAGGGGCAGAACGTTCTCCGTTCCAGAGCCGACCAGATCGAGCAGTCCTTGCGTCAATGCCTCGTCCGCGAAAAAGCTCTCCGACAGGACCGCAAGGACGGTGTCGTTCTTTCCGGCCGCTGCCGTCTCGTCCGGAAGGCAGCCGCGCAGGGCAAGCTGCTCTTTGATCGGCTCAAACGCCTCTGCGTCCGCAGCGCTGCGCAGAAGCCGGACATGTTTACGGTTTTCCATATCGATCACAGTCCTGTCTGTCTAATTCAGCCGCAGCTCGAAGCCCAGCTCCTGTCCCTCGAGGCTTGCGACGGCCCCGGTCATGCTCCGGTCGATCGTGAAGACCCGCAGGTTCTCCAAGCCGAGCAGCGGCGTGAGATCCGTTACCTTCTCCGCCCAGCCGAACCACATCGATTCCAGCTCGGGATGATCCGCCGCGAAGGCCGCGAGATCCTCGTTGGAACGGAAATCTCCCGCAGCGCCTATGCTGCGGATCTCGGAATCCGCCAGCGCGGGGATCCAGACGGTCGGGTCGGCGTTGGTAAAGTTGATATCGCTGAATACCCCGATCGATCCCAGCGCCTTGAAATCCTCCTCGGAGAACTGCAAATCGTTGGCGCTTAAGCCAAAGCCGCCGTTCTGACAGGCATACGAGAAATCGCACTGCGCCAGCGGCGTCAGGTCGCTGACCTTCGTATGGTCGATATGCAGCCGGCACAGCTCCGGCAGATTCTGAACGCCCTGGATTGAGTCGATCTTTGTGTCGTTCAGGAAGATGTTCCTCAGTCTCTGCAGCGTGAAGAGCGCCGAGACGTCGGAAAGCTCCGTGCACTGCTCGGTATCGAAGGTCTCCAGCTCCGAGAAGATCTGGATCCCGTCGAGATCCTTCAGCGGCTGACCATAGAGGTGCAGCTCGCGCAGGCCCGTCAGCTCGGAGAAGACGGAAAGATCGGTAAGCGTCCCTTTTTCAAGCACGCTTTCCTCGCCCGTCTGCCGGTCGGTGATCATCAGCTTCGGTCCGCCCCTGCCGCTCCAGTCCGTCCATACGTCATAGCGTTCCGGGTCGACGATCCTGTCGCCCGCCACGGTGACGCTCGTCACATGCCTCAGCAGGGACGGGGGCAGGGTCTCGAGCTCTTCAAAGCTCTGCAGGCTGACCTGCAACTGATCCATCTCCCAGCCGCCCTGCGGGTATTCGATATGATAGCTCCAGAAGCAGCCCGCTTCCACCAGATCCTCCGCCTGCTCGGCGAGCTGCGGCTGGACGCCCAGTTCCTCGCCCTTGAAGCGGTAGAGCGGCATGAGACTGGTCAGTTCTTCCAGGCCGACAAGCTCAAAGTTGCAGGAGTTGGTGTTGCTCATTCCCTCCAGGAATCCCAGATCCGTAACGTCCGCCACGCTGTCGAGGCGGAGGTTGTTCAGGCGGAGCGTCGAGAAGTCCGGCAGCGAGAATCCTCCCGTTATTCTCAGCGAATGCAGATACATGCCGTCCAGCGTGCTCCAGTCGGTCAGTCTCGGGCACAGATAAATCTCCAGGGAAGCTCCTCCGTGACCGGTAAAGGCTATGAGCTTCTGGAGGCCATCCAGAGAGCTGAGACCCGTGCACTTGTTCAGGATGAGCTGAGAGAACGTGCGGCCCTCATTGAAAGAGGAAAGGTCCGTCATGCCGCAGCGGTCAAGCTCCAGCCTTGTCGTCACCTTCGGAAGCAGCGACAGATCCGGGTCGGTAAGCCGGCGCAGCGCGAGGTTGTAGACCGTCGACTCTGCGAGATAGGGCATGATCTGATCGAGCGGCTTATTGTCGCCCGGATCGATATTGAGGTTTTCATACAGCTTGAAAGCATCAAGAGCGGAGTAATCCCCGATATTGCCCGTGATGCCGAGGTTTCCGATCTTGTCGCGCCCCGCTGCGATCGAACGCAGGAATTCAAGATCCCGCATTGCGACGTTCTGCAGCTCGAGATCCTCCAACTTGCCGAGCGGCTCCAGGAAAGAGGGGTCGAACAGGCTGCCGCCCGCCCAGGTGCAGTAGCGGAAACGCTTCAGACGCGTGCAGTTCGAGATCGGGGAGAAATCGGCGATCGCATCGCAGTCCTCTATCTCCAGCTCTTCCAGGACCGAGATGCCGCCCAGCGCGGAAATATCCCGCAGGCGATTCAGGCCGTGCATTTCCACCTTTCTGAGCAGACTGCTCCCGATAAAGGAGAGATCGCTGATCGGCACGTTCGACAGGGTCAGGCCCTGCAGTCTTTCGCAGCGCGAAAGGCCCGAAAGATCCGCCTCTCTGACATTATGGCAGCAAAGATCAAAGTACGCCAGATTCTGCGGAGAGAACGCAGAAAAATCCGCGCCGGTATCGGGATAAGCGTCGACGCTGAGTTTGACGAGATACTTGCTTTCAGAAAGCGGCGAGAGGTCGACATGCGAACGGATATTCATCTCCTCGATCTCCGAATTTGAAAGCCATCCGAGATTCCCTAGCCTGCATTCATTGGCCCACAGGACCTTCAGGCGGCCCATTTCGCTGAGATCCGGCGCCTCGGTCACATCCACGAGCGCCATATGGAGCTCCTCAAGGTTGGGAAGCAGAGAAAGGAAACGCAGGTCATAGGCTGTCAGCGAAGCCTGTGAGCCGTCCTCGTTCCAGTACCAGTCCGCGCCGTCGGCGCCGTGATAGTCGTCGCTTCCCAGCATGAAGAGCATCTCCGGCCATCTGGAGGAGCCGTGAAAGACATAGTCGTTCTTATCCGCGGTCGTAAAGATCTTCATGTGTTCGCCGATGATCACCACGCAGCGGACCTTTTCGAGATCCTCGGCGGTGATCCCTTCGGGCAGCGCGTACTCGATGCGCGGAGGCTCGGTCTCGACGGGGACGGGGATCTCCTCCGCGCTCTGCCGCCCGCCGCGCCAGACAAGAAAGCCTATGAGCGCCAACAACAGGATACCGGCTGCGGCGAGGATGCGCGGGAGAGAGCGTTTTCTCTTCGGAAGCGCGGCAATGATTCTCTCCGCGATCTGCGCAGCGTCCCTGCCGGAGGCGGAGACGATATTGCGCGCATACAGCGCGTTCTTGATCTCGTCGGGGATCGCGGCCTCGTCGAGCTGCAGCGGCAGTAAGTTCTCCGCGCCGGAGCCGATCAGAGCGAGAAGCTTTTCCTTCAGAGCGCCGTCGGCGTAAAAGCGCTCGGACAGAACAGCCAGCACCAGCTCGTTCTTTTCTTTCTTTTTTCCGCTTCCCGAAACATGAAAGCCCCTTTCGGTCAGCTGATCGACGATGGGCGCAAGCGCTTCGCGGTCACATTCTGCGCACAGCAGTTTGAATGAATTATTCATGCTTTTTCCCTCCGACTATTTTCAATCGACCAGAACAACGCGGAAAACGGCGCTCTCGCTCCAAGTGAGAGGCAGCATATCGCGGCTGACTGTCACAATGCCGAGATTGGCCAAATCCTCCAGCGATCTGAGGTCGCGCACAGCCGTATGCTCCAGATGCAGAATTTCAAGGCTGGGAAGCTCCCGCAGCGCATCGACGCTTTCCACCGTGCTTCCCGCAAGGCTGAGCTCACGCAGCAGCACGTGTCCTTTGAGCGCCGAAAGGCTCCCCAACGGCTGGCAGATCAAGGAAAGCTTCTCGAGATAAACGGCGTTTTCCAGCAGGCTCAGATCGGATACCTGACCCATGATGACCTGCGCTCCGTTGACGCGGCAAACGCCGTCCCGGTCAAAGGCGACGTTTTCCGGCCCGTCGGTCACCATATTCCCGCAGAAATGCAGCTGTGTGATCTGCGCAAGCTGCCAGCGGTATACCGCGTCCTCCGGGATGCCGAGCGCGCGGCGGACTCCCCGCTCGGTCTGCTTGTCCGGAAAACTGACGGCAAAATACCGTTCGGCCTCTCCGAGGTCGAGCACCGGCTGCGGCGTTACGGGAACGGGCGTCTCCGCGGGAAGCTCCTGCGTGACCGCCGGCGGATCGATCGGCTTCCACTTACCGCTCGCCAGCGCGCCGAACGCCGAAGCCGCCGCAAGGAAGAAAAGAAGCGAGGCGGCCAAGCCGAACGCCCGCCAGGAGACGTTCTCGAACAGGGCGCGATGATAGCGCCGCGTGACGAAGCCCGAGCGCAGGATCGCGTCCGCCCTCTCCTGAGGCGAGTCAAGCAGCGGGATGACCGTTCTGCCCGAGAGGAGCTCTTGCCAGCGCTCGGCCGGCTGCACATCCTCGAGAAGGATAACAAGGATCTTTTTGTCCATACGAACGGCAGTCCGTATCTCGCTGTAACAGTTGGGAGACTCCATCGCGCGCTGTGACAGAAAAAACAGCACGCGTTCGCACAGCTCCATGTGCTGGGCTATGTTGGCGGGCCAGTCGCTGCCGGCGGGGATGCCCTCGTCGTACCAGAGGCGGAAAGCCTTTTCATGCAGGATGCGTATCGTCTCGACCACGGCGTCGGACTGACGGTGGGCATAGCTGACGAAGAGGAAGGGCCGCGTGCCCTCGTAAGGCTTGAAAAAGCGGCTCACGGTCCGTCACCTCCGTTCAGCTCGATCGTATAATCGCCCTCCGGCAGCGGAGCGCCGTCGAGCAGCGCCTGCTGCGGGATCTCGATGCGCTCGAGCGCGGGCAGGAGGGAAAGATCCTCCCAGCTCTGCGGCATGGCGTCGAGCCGCAGCTCGGTGAGCTCATCCGTGAGCTCCGGCGTGATCGCGCCGCCTCTCGCCGCCTCACGGACGCCGGCACGGATCACGGGATCGCTCAGTTCCACCTCGTCCGTTATTTCAGGCGTGAACCAGTGAAAACAGCGGAGCCCTGCGAAGGCAAGGGCGGAGAGCAGGATCGCAAGAAGGCAGAACAAGGCGCTCAGTCTTGCGAGCGCTCTCCCCCCTGCGATTTTGACGGGCTCGCCGATGATCTCCTGCGAAAAGCCCTCCGCATGGATAAGACTCTCTTCGACCTCTCCCCTGCCGGTGAGTTTGTAAAGCGGTATATGTACAATGTCCTCGCGCAGGCCCATCCGAAGGCGGCGGTCCGCTCCGTCCGGATCGAGGCAGAGGATCTGCCTTCCGTCCTTCTGATTGACGAGCACATAGGTCTTCGTAGCTTTGTCCGCGCAGGCCTCGTCCGAGAGATAAAGCAGCGTCAGCGCCGCGCGGGAGGCGCGCTCCTGCCGGCGCAGCAGTTCGTCCGCGCCTCCCGCGCGGCCGAAGCAGTACCACACACGGCAGCCGCGCTCGAGCAGCGGGCGCAGGATCTTCCAAACCTTTTTTTCGTCCGCCTGCGCAAAGGCAAAATACAGATAGGGCTCCTCCCCTTCGTAGGGAGGTATCGATTTGTGCCAGTTTTTCATCGCGCCATCTTCCCGATCACGACAGGCGGTAGATCCTCAGCCCGTCAAATTTTCTCAGCAGCCTGAGCATGCCGTTGAACGGTCTCCAGTCCTTGCCCTGATCCTCCTCGGAGAGCGTGAAATAGTGCCGGCAGATCTCCTCCTCGGTGGGCTTGCCGTCCATCGCGAGCTTGTGGCAGCGCAGCTGTTCGCGCAGCGTGCCGCGTTCGCGCCGCTTCTCCTCGATCGTCGAGCCCTTGACCGGCAGGGTCTCATAGTCTGTTCCGAAGCGCCAGCCCATCTGCTGGTGCTCCAGCACCCAGCGCTCGTGCTCCAGCGGCGCGACGACCGCCATCTGTTCGGGCGTGAAAGCGTGCAGCATCTCGTAATCCACCGGCCTGTCCGTGTAGAAGCAGCCGATCGCGTTGAGATAACGGCCGAAGTTCTTGGCGCGGTTGATGCCGGAGATCTGATATTCCAGAGACTGTGCGTCGAATTTCGCCTCCAGCTCTTCCGTTGTGGTCTCCGGCGGCATGTTCCGCCCGTGAAGAGCCACGGCAAAATCGTACAAATGCAGGAAATTGCTGTCAGACAGATAAATATGCTTGCATCTGCGGTCCGCGGGGCGCACGTCCGGCACGATGCGCAGAGGGATGAAGGAAGTGTCGACGATTTTTTCAATATCCGCGGTGAAGCGCTGCTCCTTCTCCGCCATATCGCTGTAGGCCTTCAGCCGCGGCGGCTTTCCCTGCTCGCCGCTCTCTTCCCAAAGCCTGTACTGCTCCTTGAAGGCGCTGATCTTCTCCTGTTCCTCCTGGTCATAGTAATAGACCGCGCTCAGGAGCCCGCCGCTGAAATCAAAGTCCGCAGCCATCGGGTGCAGCTCCGTGCGCGAGTTGCGTCCATAGGCCGTGCGGTCCCAGCACTGCAGCTCGTCGCAGAGCATCAGCAGCCAGGCCAAAGGATGCAGATCGGCGCGAAGTGGGGCCTTACGCCTGTCCTTGTCTTTATAGAACGCGATAGAAAACTTATACAGGCTGTTGTGCAGAACGATGGCGGACAGCGCGTCGACATGCAGCTTTGTCAGTTTTGAAGCGCCCAGCTCCTCGGCAAGCTCGCTGTACAGCCGCGCTGCGCTGAAAAAGGCATGGTCCATGAAATAGCCGAAGCGGCTCGGATCGGTCGGCTTTCGGTCGAGCTCTCCGAGCAGATAGCTCTCTGAAAAGCCGTAGGCCTCTCCCAGCTTGCAGTACAGATCATGCGCGAGCAATGCGCTCGTCGTCGCAAAGCGCTTCCCGTACAGGCTCTCAAAGTGGGCCTGCGCGGCTTCGTCCAGCGCGGTGAGCATGTTGACGTCGTGATAGGCCAGGTACAAACAGCCTTTTCCTCTCTCGAGATGGTCGACCTCAAAATAGCTGAGAACCTGCTCGAAGGGAAGCTCGAAGGGGTAGCCGATGTCATGGAACAGCGCGGTGAGCCCCCAGAATTCGAGAAAGCAGTTTGCCGCCTCATGTTCGGAGCGATCGTTCAGTCCGTAAAAATCGATGAACGCGCGGCGATAGGCTTCGTTCGTCTCGTAGATCGCAAGCCCTAGGGCGAAAACATAAACGGAATGGGAATAATGGTCCCGATGCTTCATCAGCAGAGAGCTGCCGTTGGATTCATACTCCGAGAGAAGCTCGACCATGCGTTTGGAATTGCCGTAGCGGCCGAGAAACATTGCCAGATAGCAGTAGTAGACGGTGTAGGCGTCCTCCGCCACTCCGGAATCAAAAAAGGCTTCGAGCGCTTTTTCGAGACACAGGCGGTCGATGTCCCGCTGCATGTTGAAGGGGATCTGACCGGCAGACAGGCTTTTGCCCAGATAAACGCCGCCGCGCTCCGCCTCCTCGGCTGCGGGATCGAAGAGCAGTTCCTCGCAGCGCCCGTGCAGCATGCGCAGCGCCGCGCATTTCAAATTGTATTCTTTTCCAGGCTCCCGATAGAGCGGCGGCTGTTTGGGGCCGATGTCTTTTCCGAACCGTTTTTCGTTTTCTCTGCGCATCTTTTCGATCGCCGTATAGGCCATGTTCGTCACGCTCCCGTCATGATCGGACCAAAGGCAAGTCCGTGGAAAAATGGTTAAAAAACCACAAATACAATATAACACGCTCGAATTATAAAGGCAACGAGCTTTTTCGCCGTCCTTCCGCAATAAAGGGCTCTGCGTCAGCCCACACCGATCCGGAGATAAAAAAACGGACATCGGAACGATCCGATGTCCGTCTTATTCTATCCGCGATACACATTTCCCCTGACGATGCCGCAGCATACGTCTCCGCCGGCGCTGAGATTTCCTCCCACATTTCCGCAGTTCACATCGCCGCCTGTGCTGACGCTGCCGATGACCGTCCCGCAGTTCACGTCTCCGCCGGCACGCAGATCGCCGCCCACGTCGTCGCAATCGGCGTCGCCGCCGCAGCTTACCGATCCGGAAACGCTTCCGCAATCGATGTCGCCCGAGGCGCTGACGTTTCCGCCGACCTCAGCGCAGTCGACGTCGCCGCCCGCTTCAACATTGCCTCTGACAGACTCGCAGTCCACATCAAAGAAGCTGAACACGTTCAGCGCCTCGCCGCTGTATTCGAGCCGGACGCTCCCGCCGAAGAGGCCTTTGCCAAGCTTCTCCGCCGATACGAGCTGCCGCCCTTTGAACAGCACGGCACGCAGCGTGTCGTCGTCCTCCCAGGGAAGAGCGGCCTCCTCGCCGTATGCCGCGCCGGAGACCGTTTCGGGCTGAGACACTTCATCCGCGAGCCTTTCCGGCTCCGCTTCCGGCGCAGGTCCCGCCTCATCCGTATCCGCAAAGGCGGGAAGCTCCCCCGCTTTCTCCGGCATCAACTCAAGACCGAAGAGCATGTCGATGCTCACGCCGAAAAACTGCGCCAGAAGCTTGATATTGGAAATATCCGGAGACGAGACGCCGTTCTCCCACTTGCTCACAGCCTGATAGGAGATGTTCAGCTCTCTTGCGAGCTCCTCCTGCGTCATGCCTTTCTCTTTTCTGAGTCTTGCTATGTTGTCGCCGAGTATGTTGTTCATTTTGAAACCTCCTTCTGCCGCGACTCTGAGGAAAATGTAAGCACAAAAACGTCCCGCTGCCAATAACTTTCTGGTTGAAAAGGCCAACTCAACCATCAGTTGAGCTGGCCGTCGTATTCTTTGAAATATCGCTTAGCCGCCTCGGCGTCCCGGGCGATCTGCTCAGAGAGCTCCTCGATGCCGGCAAACTTGATCTCGCTTCGCAGAAAGGCATAGAATTCCACTCTTGCCTGGCGTCCGTACAGGTTGCCGGAATAGTCCAGCAAATGGCTCTCCACACTGACGCGGTTATCGCTGCCGACCGTCGGACGGACGCCGACATTGGTCACGGCGAGGTAGCTCTCGCCGTCCTCAAGGCACACGCGCGCAGCGTAGACGCCATGGCGAGGCACCAGCACGCCCTCCGGGAAAAACATATTGATCGTCGGCGCGCCGAGCTTGCTGCCGAGATGATAGCCGGAGTGAACCGTATCGGTGAGGATATGGGGATGTCCCAGATAGCGGCGCGCCTCCGCCATATCGCCGTTTTCGATCAGCGTGCGGATATAGCTTGAGCTGACCTTGCGGCCGTCGAGCGTGACGGCGGGGATCACGTCGCAGCCGAGACCGTGCGAAGCGCAGAACTCTCTCAGCTTTTCAGCAGTCCCCTCTCCCTTGTATCCGAAGCGGAAATCATACCCGACGACGATATAAGAAACATTCAGCTCGCCGCAGAGAGAACGAATAAAAGTATCCCAGGGCATCGTCATCAAATAGCGGTTAAAGTGAAGGAACACCACGTTGTCGATGCCAAAGAGCCGGCGGATCAGATCCTCGCGGCCGAGTGCGCTGTTGATGAGCTTCACCTCGCCGCCGAAAACGAGATTGTCGGGATGGACGTCAAAGCTGACGACCGAGGGGATCGCGCCGCCCTCGCGGGCACGCTGTTTCGCTCTCTCCAGCAGCGCAGCGTGACCGATGTGCACGCCGTCAAAGAAGCCGATGGCGACGACGCGTTTTATCTCTGCCATTTTTATACCTCGAAAAAGCTTTTTTCCGTGAAAAGAACGCCGTCGCGGACTTCGCCGAGCATCAAAAGACCGTTGTCCGGGCCATAGACGAGAGCGCGCCCGTTTTTCTCTTCCGAAAGGACTGCGTTTCCGCAGCGGATCCTCTTTTCCGCTTCCGCATCGACGAAAACATGCCGAAGCTCCGGGAACAGAGTCTCGACTCCCAGAAGCAGCCGCTCGATCGTTCCCGCGTCCGCGGCGGCGACCAACTCGTCCATCGTGTGCGCGTCTTTCACAGAAAAGCCGCCGACCTCGGTGCGCCGCAGCGCGCTCAGGCACGCGCCGCAGCCGAGGCTTTGCCCGACGTCGTGGCAGAGCGTGCGGATGTATGTGCCCTTGGAACAGCGGATATCCAGCACGAAATCGCCGTTTTCATCTTTCCCGAGCAGCTCGAGCGAGCGGATCGTGACAGGGCGGGGCTTTCTCTCGACCTCCCCGCCGCGGCGGGCGATCTCGTAGAGACGCCGTCCGTTGACGCGGATCGCGCTGTACATGGGCGGGATCTGCTCGATCTCGCCCCGAAAGCTGCGCAAAGCCTCCTCCAGATCCTTCGCCGTCACGGAACAAGGTTTTTCTTCGAGCACATTGCCCGAGACATCCTGCGTATCGGTGACGAGACCGGGTCTGAGGGAGGCGATATAGCGTTTGTCATGCTCTTCCGCAAAGGGCACGGCGCGCGTGGCGCGGCCGAGAAACATTACGAGCAGGCCGGTCGCCATCGGGTCGAGCGTACCGGAATGGCCGACGCGGCGCGTTCCGCACAGGCCCTTGAGCTTGGCGGCCACATCGAAGCTCGTCCAGTCCCGGGGCTTGTCAACGAGCAGGATACCGTTCATTTCCAGACCTCGTCGATCACGTCGAGAAGCATGAGCTTGGCCTTTTCCGGCGGAGCCTGAACGGTGCAGCCCGCAGCCATCGCGTGGCCGCCTCCGCCGAAGACGGCGCAGATCTCGCTGCAATCCACCTCGGGCGAGGAGCGAAGCGAGATACGGCTCTCGCCGCCGGGCTGTTCGCGGACGGTGATGCTCAGGATCGCGTTCTCCGCCTTTCCGGCCAGGCCGGAAATATCGTCAAGATCCTCCTCGGTCGCACCGGCCTCGCGCAGCATCTGCTGTGTGATCGTGGCAAGCGAGATCTTTCCGCCGCGGTAAAACTCCATGCCGGAGAAGATCATACCCTCGATCTTCATCCGCGCGCGTGAGATCTTGCGGAACAGTTTGATGTTGAGCGTCTGATTGTCCGCGCCGCAGTCGAGCAGTTCCGCCGCAGCGCGCAGCGTATCGGCCCTCGTGTTGGCGTACACAAAGCAGCCGCAGTCGGTGGAGACCGCGACATAGAGCAGATTCGCCTCTTCAGGGCTCACGTCGCCGTTGAGCGCCTTGATGAGCTGCAGCACGATCTCCCCGCAGGAGGCCTTGCCCGCCGCGATCAGGCTTTTGGGCGCGAAGTGCGTGTTGGAGGGATGGTGATCGATACAGAAATCGACCTTGCCGGAAAAGCCGGGCGGAAGAAGGGTCTCGGCCGCGATATCCACGGCGACCGTGAACGAGGCTTCAAATCCCTCCGGCGCGTGGAAGGGCTCGGCGAATTCGCGATATTTTCTCGTTGTCTCGGGATTGGGAAAAAGGTAGGCCGTCTTTCCGGCGCGGCGCAGCGCGCTGCACAGCGCCGCAGCGCTGCCCAGCGTATCGCCGTCAGGATTTTTATGCGTCAGAAGCAGAAAGCCGTCCTTTGCGCGGAACAGCTTTGCCGTTTCACTGAT
This sequence comes from Oscillospiraceae bacterium, assembly GCA_017403885.1. Lineage (GTDB taxonomy): Bacteria > Bacillota > Clostridia > Oscillospirales > Oscillospiraceae > Limivicinus. The sequence goes on along the minus strand of JAFRDM010000091.1, from coordinate 14,040 downwards.
CCTCATTCTCCTCATCCCCGTCGTGTTGTATCTCGAGGCTGTTGATGACCTCGTTGATATGCGCGCCGTATTCGATGCTGTGGTCGATCTCGAAAATCAGCTCGGGCGTGTAGCGCAGCTTCATGGAGCTGCCGAGTTCACGGCGCAGATAACCCGCAGCCGAGCGGAGCCCGCGCCGGAATTCCTTCTCGTCCTTCATGCCGAGCACAGAGAGCCAGATCTTGGAATAGCGCAGATCTCCCGTTGTCTCCACGCGGGTCACGCTGATCATCCCCTGCTGCACGCGAGGATCCTTTACCTCCCGCAAAAGCTTGGAGATGACAAACTGGATATCGTCGTTTGTTCTTGCAAGTTTGTTGGATGCCATGGTCGTTTCCTCAAATCAAAGACTCAGATCTGTTCCATCACGAAGCACTCGATGATATCGCCGATCTTGACGTCGTTGAACTTTTCGATCTGCATGCCGCACTCGTAGCCCGCGGCCACTTCCTTCACGTCGTCCTTGAAGCGACGCAGCGAAGCCAGCTCTCCTTCGTGGATGACGATGTTGTCGCGCAGCACGCGCACCTGGCAGCCGCGCTGGATCTTGCCGTCCTGGCAGTAGCAGCCGCAGATCGTGCCGACCTTGGAGACCTTGTAGGTCTCGCGCACTTCGGCGTGGCCGATGATGTTCTCGCGGAACTTCGGCGCGAGCATGCCCTTCATGGCGGCCTCGATTTCGTTGATGCAGTCGTAAATGACGCGGTACATGCGCATGTCGACGTTGCTGCGCGCAGCGCTGTCGCGCGCGGCGTTGTCCGGACGGACGTTGAAGCCCACGATGATCGCCCCGGAGGTAGCCGCGAGCATGACGTCGCTTTCGTTGATCGCGCCGACGGCGCTGTGGATGACCTTGACGCGGACCTCCTCGTTGGAGATCTTCTCCAGCGAGGCCTTGACCGCCTCCGCGGAGCCCTGCACGTCGGCCTTGACGATGAGGTTGAGCGTCTTCATCTCGCCCGCCTGGATCTGGCTGAAGAGATCCTCCAGGCTGACCTTTTTCGCGACGGAGGAGCCGGCAGCCTGCTGGATGCGGCGCTCTTCGGCGAGCTCTCTGGCCATGCGCTCGTCAGCGACGGCGTTGAAAATGTCGCCGGCGCTCGGCACTTCGCTCAGACCGGAGATCTCGACCGGCGTGGAGGGGCCGGCCTCGGTAACGCGCTGGCCCTTATCGTTGATCATCGTGCGAACGCGGCCCACGCAGGTGCCCGCGATGATAATGTCGCCGAGCTTGAGCGTGCCGTTTTGCACGAGTACCGTCATGATCGGACCGCGGCCCTTGTCGAGGCGCGCCTCGATAACGGTGCCCTTCGCGGCGCGGTTCGGGTTGGCGCGCAGCTCAAGCACCTCGGCCTGCAGGACGAGGTTTTCCAGCAGATTTTCCACACCCATGCCGGTCTTGGCCGAGATCGGGCAAATGATGGTTTCGCCGCCCCACTCCTCGCTGACAAGGTCGTACTCGGTGAGCTGCTGCTTGATGCGCTCGGGATTGGCGCCGACCTTGTCCATCTTATTGATCGCAACGACGATCGGGATCCCGGCCGCCTTTGCGTGGTTGATGCTCTCAACCGTCTGGGGCATGATGCCGTCATCGGCCGCGACGACAAGGATCGCCACGTCCGTGACCATCGCGCCGCGGGCGCGCATGGAGGTGAAGGCCTCGTGGCCCGGGGTGTCGAGGAAGGTGATCGGGCTGCCGTTGATCTCGACGGTATAGGCGCCGATATGCTGCGTGATGCCGCCGGCCTCGCCGGAGGCGACGTTCGCGTGGCGGATATAGTCAAGCAGCGACGTCTTGCCATGGTCGACGTGGCCCATAACGACCACGACGGGAGCGCGGGGGACGAGCTCCTCTTCCGTATCGGCGCGGTCGTCGATCAGACGCTCTTCGACCGTTACGATGACTTCCTTCTCGACCTTGCAGCCGAGCTCCATCGCGACGAGCGCGGCGGTGTCGTAATCGATCACGTCGGAGACGGAAGCGAACACCCCCAGCTTGAAGAGCTGTTTGATGACCTCGGCCGCGGTTTTTTTCATGCGCGAAGCCAGCTCGCCGACGGCGATCTCGTCGGGGATCTCGACCTTGAGCTGCTGCTTTTTGGCGATCTCGAGCTGGAGGCGCTGCATCTTGTCGCGTTCCTCCTGGCGGCGTTTGGCGGATGTGACCTGCGCGTTCTGGCGCTGTTTGTTTTTGTTGCCGATCTTCTCCTTCTTGCCGCCCGGAGCGCTCTTGAGACTCTTGCCGCCGCGCGAGCCGGCGAGATCCTCGAATTTTTCGTTGTATTTCTCGATATTGACTGCGGCGCCGCCTCTGGTGTCGACGACGCGCTTCTCCGCAACCTGACGCGGGACATGCGGCTTGTCCTTCTTCTCGGCTTTGGGCGGCATGGGCGCAGGGGTCCTGCCCCCCTGTGCGGGAGCTGCGGACTTTGCAGCAGGCTCCTGTTTGGCCGCGGGCGTGCTCTCGGGCTTCTTCTCCGCCTGCGCGGGAGCGGCCTTCGGCTCGACCTTGAAGATCTCCTCGAGACTCCCGACCTGATTGTGCTGCGTGATGTACTCAAAGATCACGTCGAGCTCGTTGGTCTCGAGCACCTGCATATGGTTTTTCGGAGCTGCAACGTAGTCCGTCAGGATCTGGGTAATCGCCTTGGTCGGCATACCGAAATCCTTCGCCACCTCGTGCACTCTGTATTTGATCATACTCATCTGTTCGTCCTCCTCGTTCCGTTCACTTTCGCATGCCCTTTTGTCCCTTTTTCGCTGCGGCGGCGGCGCATCTTTTCATGCTTTGCCGTCAGGACGGCTGCCGCGTCGGCAAATCCTTCCGGGTCGTTTGCGGCGAGCAGCTTGACAAACGCCTCCGCAAAGCCCATGTCGGTGATCGCCGCCATCGTGCAGTCGCCGACGCCCAGCGCATCGGACAGCTCCTGCCTTGTATAGGGCAGCTTCAGATCAAGCGCGCTTCTTCCTTCCAGCGCAAATACGGCCTTGCGCAGCGCCGTCTCCGAAATGTCGGAGGCGAGCAGCAGCGCTCTGGCCCTGCCGGCTCTCGCCGCCTCGGCGGCGCGGTCGGCCCCGATCTCAATCACGCCGGCAGGGCGCATCAGACCGAGCAGCTTCAAGGCTTTATCCGTCATGGCCGACCTCCATTTCCCGCTGCAGTCTTTCGTAGACCTCCGGTGGGATCTGTGCGGAGAAAGCGCGCTCGAGCGCTTTGCTTTTCACGGCTTTTTTCAGACACTCGCCGCTGCGGCAGAGGTATGCTCCCCTGCCCGGCGCTTTTCCCCTGAAGTCAAGAGAGATCGTTCCCTCGGGCGAGCGTACGGCACGGATCAGTTCCTTTTTCGGCTTCATTTCACGGCAGCCGAGACACTGCCGCATCGGTATTTTCTTCTGCATGGTCACAGCCACCGCCTTTCATACAAAATATTACGCTTCGGATTTGCTCTTGATATCGATCTTATAGCCGGTAAGCTTGGCGGCAAGACGGGCGTTCTGCCCCTCCTTGCCGATAGCGAGCGAAAGCTGATTGTCCGGCACGACGACGCGGCAGCTCTTGCCGTCCTCGAGCATCGTGACGCTCAGCACCTCGGACGGAGAGAGGGACGCGGCGATATAGTCCTCGGGCGTCTCGCTGTACTTGATGATGTCGATCTTTTCACCGCCGAGCTCGTTGACGATGCTCGCCACGCGGCCGCCCTTCGGTCCGACGCACGCGCCGATGGGATCGACGTCGGGATCGTTGGAGAGAACGGCCATCTTCGTACGGCTGCCCGCCTCGCGGGCGATGGATTTGATTTCGACCGTGCCGTCGTAGATCTCGGGGACTTCCAGTTCAAAAAGGCGCTTGACAAGGCCCGGATGGGTACGGCTGATGAGCACCTGCGGGCCGCGGGTGGAATTGCGGACCTCTACGACGTAGACCTTGATGCGGTCACCCTCGCGCAGCGCCTCGGTACGGATCCTCTCGTTCGGGGCCAGCATGGCCTCGGTGAATTCGCTGTTGGAGGAGATCCGGATGGAAACGCTGCCGTTGCGCGGCTCCACGTGGGAAACGACGCCCGTAAGAATCTCGTGCTCCTTGGAGGTGAACTCTTCATAAATGATGCCGCGCTCGGCCTCGCGGATGCCCTGGATGATGACCTGCTTGGCAGCCTGAGCGGCGATGCGGCCGAACTTTTTCGTCTCGACCGGGACGGGGACGACGTCGCCCATCTTTGTGCGCTTGACGACCTTCTTCGCGGCGTCGAGCGTGATCTCATGCGAGGGATCCTGCACATCCTCGACAACCGTTTTATTTACGACCATCTCGATGCGCTTTTTCTCCTCGTCAAGGATGATCTCTACATTGTCCTCGCAGTTGGGATTGTCACGGCGGAAGGCCGCCAGCATAGCCTGGCGGATCTTGTCGTACATATACTCGCGCGGGATGCCCTTTTCCTTTTCGAGCTCCTCGATGGCTTCAAAGAATTCAGCGTTCATGTTCTATACCCCTTTTTTATATCGTTGCGTGCAGTCTGACCTGCGCGGTCTGTTGTTTGCTGAAGCGATAGCGTTTTCCCTTCACGTCGATTTCGGTGACGCCGTCGCCGTCGTGGGAAACAAGCTTCCCGACAAAGGCCTTCTGCCCGTCGACGGGCTGGTAGAGCCTGACTTCGACCTCGCTGCCGAGAAAGGCGTCAAAATCGCTCGGGCGCTTAAGTTCGCGCTCGATGCCGGCAGAGCCGACCTCGAAGACATAGCTCTCCGGGATCGGATCGGCCTCGTCCAGTATCGGATCGAGACGGCGGCTGATGCGCTCGCAGTCGGAGATATCGACGCCGCCCGGTCTGTCGATGTAAACGCGCAGATAGCGGGAGCCCGCTTCGCGCACATATTCCACATCCCAAAGGCTGCAGCCCTCTTCTTCCACGATCGGTCTGGCAAGTTCCGTCACTTTTTCAATGATTCTGCTCATAGTATTCTCCTGCGGAGTCCGCACGATTTTTCTCACAAAAAAGAGTGGGCGTCGACCCACTCTTTTCTAACCTTAATCCTTACTTTTCTAGTATACTACCGTTCCGGGGATAATGCAAGCCTTTTTTTCGCTTATAACGCAAGGAAAATCAGCCGTATTTGAAGCCCGGATGGTAATGCGCGTAGAACTCCTCGTAGCAGATACCGTGCTCCATGATAAAGGTCGCCGCCTCTACGCCGACATAGCGGTAATGCCAGGGTTCGTCCCAGCCCGTCAGCAGCAGCTTGCGCGTCGGATAGCGCTTGATAAAGCCGTACTCGGCGCAATGCGCGTCGAGCCAGGCGAACATCTCCTGGTCCATGTTCTCATAGACGAGACGGGAATAGTTTTTATCCATCAGATCGACCGCAAGACCCAGCTGATGCTCGCTCGTGCCGGCCTCCATGACGATCTTCCTGGCCTCCTCCGCCGCTTCCTGATATTTGGGATCGAGATAAGCGTCCTTTCCTGTCAGCCCCATGCCCACGGCGATCTGGCTGGCCTTGCTGTTGAAAAGGTTGGTCTGGTAGGAATAGGAACGGAACGCGGCCGTGACATAGATCGTAAAACCGGCGTCGCGGCAGTCCTGCAGCATCCGTTCCAGATACGGAAGCGCTTTCGCGTCGAAAAGCTGATTGTTGGTGCCGCTGATGACGGCGGATTCCTCGGGCGCGTACGCCGCGCTGAGGAAGTTGTCGGCGTTGACGATCATGTACTGTGGATTGTCGAAATCATCAGGATCCAGCTGCGGCCAGATATCGACGGTCGGTTCCGGCGTCACGACGACGGCGTTCGGGTCGACAAAGGTAAGGCCGTCGGACTCGACGAAGGCGCCGTCGACGCCGCCGAGTATCACAGTCGTCTTATTGTCGCTGCGCATGACGACGATGGAATAGAGCACCAGGCACAGCGCTCCCGCAAGCAGGATCCACGCCAGCTTATTCCTTCTCATGACCGTTCGCCTCCCGTCTCGAAAACAATCGTAATGTGTATTATACCATCAAATTATGAACAAAACAAGTATCCCCGCCCGCGGAAGAGGAAGCCCTTTTCCGGTCCGCGCCGCCGCTTCCCGCGAGATAACGGATCGCCTCGCGGTAACCCTCAAAGCCAAGGCCGTCGATCGTCTTTTCACAGGCAAGCGCGGGATAGGAGATCTGGCGGAAGCTCTCGCGTTCCGAAAGGCGGCTCAGATGCACTTCCACGGCGGGAAGCGCCACCGCGCGCAGCGCGTCGAGGATAGCCACGCTCGTGTGGGTATAGGCCGCGGGATTGATAACGATCGCGTCCTCGGCGCCATAGGCTCTCTGGATCCTGTCGACGATCGCGCCCTCGTGGTTGGACTGAAAGATAGTGCATTCGGCGCCCTCTTCGGCGCAGGCCGCTTCGATGAACGCGCAGAGCTCGGCATAGCTTTTCTCGCCGTAGATCTCTCTCTCCCGGATACCCAGCATATTGAGATTCGGCCCGTTGATCACCAGGATCTTCATTCTTTCGCGTCCCTTTCTCGGTTTTTTCTGTATTCTACCACCGCCGCGGCGTTTGTCAAGTTTCCAGCGCACGGCGCAGCTTTTCGAGCGCGTGCTTTTCCAGCCGGGAGACGTAGGAACGGCTGATCGCGCAGAGCGCGGCCGTTTCACGCTGTGTATGGACCTCCTCTCCGTCGAGGCCGTAGCGCAGCTTCAGGATACTCCGTTCACGCTCGTCGAGCGTGCGCTCCATCTCCCGCCGAAGCTGCGCGCACAGCTCTTTTTCGCAGATCCGCTCGCTGAGATCCTGCTCCTCGGAAACGACGTCGAGCAGCGAAAGCCCGCCGCTGTCGTCGTCGGTCTCGATCGCGTCGGACAGGCTGACGTCGCCCGCGCTCTTGCGTCTGCTGCGGAAAAACATCAGTATCTCGTTTTCGATGCAGCGGCTGGCGTAGCTGGTCAGGCGTACCCCCCGATCGCGCCGGTAGGTGTTGATCCCCTTGATCAGACCGATCGTCCCGATCGAGATCAGATCGTCCGTGTCGTCCGTCTGCGTATAGTATTTTTTGATGATATGGGCGACAAGACGCAGATTGTGTTCGACGAGCTTGTTGCGGGCCTCCACATCTCCCTTCTCCCAGCGGTCGAGATACTCCTCTTCCTCGGCGCGGCTGAGCGGCTTGGGAAAGGAGTCCCCCGGCACGATGCGCAGCATCAGCAGAAGGCTGTTCATCAGCAGCCAGAACGCGTTCTCGATCAATTCCATCACCTCGCTGACATCATATTCCGTCTCCCCTCGTCCGATAACGACAAAGAGGAAACTCCTCCCGGGAGTTTCCTCTTTGTCGTCTTTTTCTTTTTTGATGCGGAGCGCTTACAGCAGATCGCCGAAATAGTAGTCTATCTCCTCCTGTGTAAAGCGCGGAGAGGTATGTCCGATAAAGGACTCGATCACCTGCCGCGAGCGTCCGCCGTACTGCGTGGCGTATTCGACCAGCCTGTCGACAAGCATGTTCCAGCTCGCGACGGCGTTTTCCTCCGTCATGCCGGGGTACCAGCGCTTGAGATCGCGCGCAACCTCAGGGCTGAGCGTTTTGCGGTAAGACTCGAGCGTCGCGGCGACCGCCTCGTCGGCCATCGCGCCGCGGCAGGCGGCGGCGAGCTGCTCGGCCATGCGCAGCTGATAGCCGCGGTTGAAGAATACGTTCCTCGCAAGGACGTTGAAGTCGTAATTGTTCCGGAAGCCGTAGTTGACGGAGCCGTAGAGCGGCACGTCGAAAAGATCCTGCGTGAACATGCCAAGGTCGAGATCCGACAGTCCGAAATGGACCTTTTCATCCTCGGTGGAGTAGAAGTAGCGCACGTTGGAGGGGTTGCAGTCATAGTTGGCGCACCAGGCCTGCAGGATCGTCCATCCGATCAGACTGTCAATATCGAGGTGCTGACTGACGTACTCGTAGTTCTCCTCGTAGCTCAGATCGTGGACAAGCGCGAATTCGCAGGCCTTGCCGCCCTCGGTCTGGCGGTCCCAGAGCGATTTCCAGCTGGAAACCGTGTCGAGGTCATATCCGTAGTGGTTGGCGTAATGGGTCGCCGAGAAGGCCTCGCGGATGGCATAGATGCCCCAGTACTGGCCGTCGACATATAGAATGACAAACTTGTAGTCCAGACACGGCAGCGCGGGGAAACACTTCATCGCCATATCGTGGATCAGGATATCGCGCAGATAGGTCGACATCTGATCCTCGGCCGGGTGACGCAGCAGGATCGAATCGAAATCGGTCACGCCGTTGCCGAAGAGATCGTATTCGAGATTGCCGTCGTAGCACGAGCGGAAGCAGAGCTTCATGCTGCGCTTGTCGGACACCTGCTTGGAGACCGCGCCATGGAGCTTGAGACCGCAGCTGATGGAAAAGCTGCCTCCCTCTTCAAACAGCTCCACCGCGCCGGGTACTTCGATCTCATGGCCGATGTCGTTGTACATACCGCCGCGGGTAAAGAATTCATCCGGCTCAGACATCACGCTCACGACCGGGAGCGTATGGTGTTCGTTGATGATATAGCTCAGATTCAGCGGCTTGCCCGTGATACAGCCTTCCTCGATGCTGATCGCGCGCAGCACACAGGTGGCATTGAAGGAAAGCGGCTCGGTATATACCGGCGAATCCGCCGTCGGCACGGAGCCGTCGGTGGTAAAGTGGATCTCGCCCGGAGCGCTGAGCACGACCTCTACGGCGTCGACGTCGTCAAAAACGCCGTCTCTGCCCAGCAGAACGGGCGTTTCGGCGACTCGGCGCAGGCCGCTCTCGTTTTCGGCGCCGGGCGTGGGAGACGCGATGTAGAAAAAGCCGCCGCTGTCCTTTGCGCGGCCGTAGGAATAGCCGTAGGGGATCCGCTCGAGCAGGACGTAGTCGGCAAGCGTCTCGTCCGCGCGCGACAGATAGAGATGCTCGCGCTGAGAATCCAGCTTGAAGGGCGCGTATTCGCCGCCGTCTGCGGAGCCGTCACAGTAGATCAGCACATATCCGCCGCTCGGAAGGAGCTGTTCGGGAAGGCGATAGGCCAAGCGGTCCTTGGCGCTGTCGGAGAGATAGTAATCCGACAGCTGAACGTCGCCTCCGCTGACGTTTTTCAGCTCGACCCAGTCGCTTCCGACGCCCTTGGGGCTGTCTCCGAACTGCTTGTAGACCATGACCTCGCTGATCTGCAGGGGCGAATCACAGACGAGCGCCGCCTGACGGAGCTCGTAGCCCTCCGGGCTGTTCGCATAGCCCGGCGTGGTCATCGAACTGACGACTATGCCGCCGTCTTCCGTGCGGAAAGCGCTGCGGTCGGCCTCGCAGGCGGGCAGCTCAAATTCGTCGAGCACGACGCCGCGGTCAGTGCGCAGAGCAAGGGTCTCGCCCTCCTTGGAGATGGAGAAGGGCGCGCGGTCGGGAAGGCCGCTGTCGTCGCAGAACACGATCATATACTCGTCCGCGCCCAGCTCTTTGTCGCCGAGCTCAAAGCTGTCCGTTCCGCAGCAGAGCGAAACATTCCGCAGCGAGATCGGCTCGCCGCTCTCGTTGTGCAGCTCTATCCAGTCGGGGAAGAGGCCGTCCGCGGACAGGGACGCCTTGTTCGAGGGCATCACCTCGCTGATCCGCAGCGGGAGATCCTCCGGGACCTCATAGGGGGTCGGCGCGGGCGTCGGCACGGGCGTCGGTTCAGGCGTCGGCAAAAGCTCCGGCGTAACCTGCGGCCCGGAGGCGCCTTTGTTCGGCAGAAAAGGCATGCTGCACGCCCCGAGAGAGAGAATCATGCCGACGATCAGCAGAATGGATATCGAAAAACGGAGGAAAGCTTTCATGCGCTGCTTCCCGCTCCTTTCGCAAAAAACAAAATGTCAGTGTATTATACCATCTTTCGTCACGTTCCGCAATCCTCAAATCCGAAAGCGCGGAACATGCAAAAGAGACCGATGCCGTGCATCGGTCTCTTTTGCGGGAAAGACGGCCTTACGCTTCCGTCGTCTCTTCCGCCGCCTTGATTTTGGCCAGCTCCTCTTCCTCGAGCTGGCGGTATGCCACCTTTCCTACAAGCGTTTTGGGCATGTCGTCGCGAAACTCGATATCGTAGGGCATTGCGAACTTGGCGATGTTCTTGCGGCAGTAAGCCATCAGCGCCGCCTTCGTCTCCTCGTTCGCGGGGACGCCCGCGGCGAGCTTGACAAAGGCTTTGACCTTCTGCATCTTATACGGATCGGGCACGCCGATCACGCAGCTCATCTGCACCATCTCGTGCGCGTCGAGTATGTTTTCCAGCTGTCCGGGATAGACGTTGTAGCCCGAGGAGATGATCATGCGCTTGGCGCGGCCGCGAAAGTATACAAAGCCTTCCTCGTCCATCGTACCGAGGTCTCCGGTGTAGACCCAGGTAAGACCGTCGGCGTGATGGCGGAGAGTCTGCGCGGTTTCGTCCGGGTGCTTCATGTATTCCTTCATCACGGTCGGGCCGGCGAGCAAAATCTCGCCCTCCTCGCCGTAGGGCAGCTCGCGGTCGGTGCCGGGCTCGACGATCTTGATGTAGGTATCCGGGAAGGGCACGCCGATGCTGCCTTCCTTGAACATATGCGGCGGAGTGAGACAGCAGGCCGTGACGGTCTCGGTCGTGCCGTAGCCCTCGCGCACCTGGATGACCGCCTTGTGGTCATAGAGGAATTTGTCGAACTTCTTCTTCAGCTCGACCGACAGCGAGTCGCCGCCGGAAAAGACGCCCTTGAGACTGCTGAGATCGGCGTTCTCCATGCTCTTCATGCGCAGCATGGCCTCGTAGAGCGTCGGTACGCCGGCGATGAAGTTGCAGCGCGTCTTGACGACCTGCTTGGCGTAGTCCTTGGGATTGACGCGCGGGATCAGGATGCAGCATCCGGCGCCCTGAAGGATCGAATGGATGCACACGCCCAGACCGAAGCCGTGGAACATCGGCATGGCCGAGAGCATCTTGTCGCCCGGGCGGTACATCGGGTTCGTCGCCACGATCTGCGCGCCGAGCGCGTTGAAGTTCTTGTTCGTGAGCACGATGCCCTTGGTCTTGCCGGTCGTGCCGCCGGAGTACAGGATGACCGCCGGATCGTCGCTGCGGCGTTCGACCTTATAGTTGTAGAAGCAGGCGCGGGAGAGGCGCATGAAATCGTTCCAGCGGATGACGGGCGCTTCCTTGGGGATCTTTTTGATCCTGCGGCCCTCGGTGAGCATATAGCCGGCCTTGAGCGGCTGGGAGAGCGCGTCCTTGACGCTGGCGATGATGATATTCACGACCTTTGTGTTGCTGCGGATGCTCTCGAACTTATGGTAAAACTGATCGAGCGTGATCGCCGTAACGCTGTCGGACTCGTTGAGATAGAACTCGATCTCCTTCTCGGCGGAAAGCGGATGCACCATGTTTGCGACGGCGCCGACAAGGTTGACGGCGTAGAACATGTAAATCGCCTGCGGGCAGTTCGGAAGGGCGATCGTCACCCTGTCGTTCTCGCGCACGCCGATGGTTCTGAGCGCTCGCGCGCACTTTTCGATCTCGCGGATCATGTCGCGGTAGCTGGTCGCGCGGCCCATAAAGGTAAAAGCCGTAAAATCGGGATGCCGGTCGGCGGCCATCTTGACCGCGTCGAACATCGATCCTTCGAAATACTCCAGATGCAGAGGGATATCCTCGGTATGCCCCTCCCAGGGCGTTTTCGCTGTGATCTGTTCCATGTCTGTCTATTCTTCTCCTGTATACGGATTACTTGTATTCAAAGCCGCTCGGCTCGCCGATGGGTCGGTCGAGCATTTCGGGATGCGCGAAGATATGGCGGACGAGCTTGAGACTCCTGGCGAAATAGAAGCCGTCGGCGATGCGCTCGTCGAGCGTGGCGCAGAAGTCCACCATATCGCGGATCTGCTTCGAGCCGTCGGGCATGACGATCTCTTCCTTGTGGATCGTGCCGATCGTCACCATGAAGCTGTTCGTACCGTAATTGTTCAGATGGTGATAAACAGAGGGGCACTTGATGCTGCCGAGATTGCTCAGAAACACCGAGGTGAAGTTCGGGTCGCCCTCGGTCAGCGATTTCGGAACGAGGCCCCAGAAATCGAGCCAGCGGATGCAGCGGACGAAGAACATCAGAAACAGGCGCGGCAGCTTTTTGAGAAAATCCATCGTCGCGTCGAGCCCGCCGTCGGCGGTCTCGCTCTTGCGCATTTCGGTCGTGTCGCCGACGATCTTGCGGCTGACGGTGTCAAGCGTGTCCTCGGCGGTGGGCGTGAGGACCATCAGCGACTCCTCCGCCCCGTCGGCGAAGCGGCGCTTGGCCACGAAGCCCAGCGAGATCTCATAGCGCTCGTAGGTGCGGCGTCCCTGGATAAAGCGGTTGAGGAAGGGCCTTTCCATGACCATCTTGCTCACCGCGACAAGGATGCAGTGGAACAGGGTCGTTTTGTAATCGGGATGCTCGGCGTTCTTTTTGTCGATGTACGGCAGCAGATCAGTCACGTCGATCTTATCCTGCAGGCAGACCTCGCAGTCGGTGCGGTTCGGCATGAGATTGCTCATGATACACTGCAGCCCGGTCACCTCGCGGACCCAGCGCCCGTCGCGTCTGTCTCCCCATCTTCTCTTTCTCTCGGCCATGTTGCGACACTCCGTTTCCTAAAAACTTAAAATTTTAATAGTTCCTGTCACACTATACACCATCGCGGGGCAGTTGAAAAGTCTGTTTTTGGCTTTTTTTATCTTTTTTCCCCGTGGAAAAACCGCATGCCCCGTCGCCGTCCTTTACTTTTCACGCCCCAACGGATATACTGTCTATGAAAAAGGGGGTGTGGAACCGCATGCGGAAACGACTGTTTTTAACCGGGCCGTCGGGCTGCGGCAAGTCGACGATGATCCGCGCCGCGCTCGGAGAAAAGCTGGCGGAGGCCGGCGGCTTCGTCACGGAGCGAAGGAGCGCGGACGACGGCCGGGTCCTCGGCTATGAATTGCTTCCCTCCGCCGCGGCGGGTGGGATCGAGGGCTTTGTCCCTTTGCGCTTCCTCGACTACACGTCCGACCCGCCCACGCGTGACAACGAGATCTTCCGTTGCGAGGCCGTGCGTCTTCTGCAGGAAGCGGAGTACTATCCCTTCGCCGTACTCGACGAGATCGGCGGCTTTGAGCTGGTCATCCCGCAGTTTCGCGCTCAGCTTGCGGCTTTTCTCTCCTCCCCCGTCCCCTGCGTCGGTGTGCTGAAAGACCGCCGGGGCGTCCGCGAGCTGCAGGAACGCTTCGGGCTGGGTGAAAAATACGCCGCCCTTGCCGCGCGTCTGCGCGAGGCGCTTGAAAACGATCCGGAAACGCTCGTTATGACCATCAGCGAACAGGGCGACGAAAACGTCCGGCAGGCGCTGCGCGAGTGGGCCGCAGCCTATACGTGAGAAAGCTCTTGCGTATTTCAGGGTTTTATATTATATTAGTCCGGTAAAGCGATAAACAGAGAGGAACTGCCTTCCATGAGCGACGACGTTTATTATCACGACCACGGCGACGGCGTGGTGCACGCGCACCATCTCGACGGCGAACACGGTCATTCTCATACGCACACCCATCCCCATACGCAGACGAAGGCTGTGCTCAACCGCCTCTCCCGCGCGATCGGCCATCTCGAGTCGGTCAAACGCATGATTGAGGACGGGCGCGACTGCACCGAGGTCCTGATCCAGATCGCGGCGGTCCGCTCGGCGCTGAGCAGCACCGCGAAAGTGATCCTGAAGGATCATCTCGAGCACTGCAACACAGACGATCAGTCCTCGGGCGATCAGCTGCAGGCGCTCAACGAGGCCATCGACAAGTTCATGTAAAGAAAAACAGCCCGCCGGTCAGTCGACCAGCGGGCTGTTTTTGATCTGGACTTATTTGGAATTGAAGATCTTGAAGATGCTGTCGAAGGGGTCTTCCTCAACGGCCGGCTCCTCGGCGGGCTTGGCCGCAGGGGCGGGAGCGGGCGCGGCGGCAGCCTTTTCCACGGCGCCGGAGAACAGG
>JAFRDM010000090.1 GCA_017403885.1 Oscillospiraceae bacterium | reverse complement strand
GGCTCGCACAGGAAGCTGGGGATGATGCCGGTGCCGTTGTCGTAGGTCTTGGTGTCGTTGATCGGGGGCTCCTGGCCCTTCATGATCGCATCGACCATCTCAACGACCTTGGCCGCAAGGGTACGGGTGTCTTTAAAGACGGACATGCCCTGCTTGCCCTCGATGAGGTTCTTCATGATGGCGATGTCGCAGTCCTGGCCGGTGATGACCGGGTACACGGAGCCGGAGTAGGAGGACTCGAGCGCGTTCTCAACGCCGCACGCCGTCGAGTCGTTGGAGGCGAGGACCGCATCCAGCGGCTTGTCCGCGTAGTAGCTGCTGAGGATGTTCTCGAAACGGGACTGAGCGGCGTCGGTCGCCCAGTTCGCGGTCGCGACGACAGCCTTCTCAACCTGGCCGGACGGGCAGACAAGCTGGCCGTTGTCCAGATACGGCTGCAGGATGCTCATCGCGCCGTCAAAGAAGAAGTTGATGTTGTTGTCGCCCGGGTCGCCGGTGATGAACTCGATGTTGAACGGGCCCTTGCCGTCCTTCAGGCCGAGCTGGGCTTCGATGAACTCGCCCTGCTTCGTGCCGACGAGCCAGTTGTCGAAGGTGGCGTAGTAGGTGACGGCGTCGGAGTTCATGATCAGACGGTCATAGGCGATGACGGGGATGTTCTTCTCCTTGGCCTGGGCGAGAACGGTGCCGAGGGAGTCGCCGTCGATAGAGGCGATGACCAGGACTTTGCAGCCGTTGGCGATCATGTTCTCGATCTGGGATACCTGGGTGGCGATGTCATTCGCGCCATATTGCAGGTCGACCTGATAGCCGGCCTTCTCGAGCAGGGCCTTCATGTTCTCGCCGTCCTGGTTCCAGCGCTGCAGGTCCTTCGTGGGCATCGCGACGCCGACCAGGTCGCCGCCCGTGGATGCGGCAGGCGCAGAGGTCTGCTGGCCGCAGGCCGCCAGAGCGAAGATCATCGTCAGCGCCAGCAGGAATGCAAGGATCTTTTTCATGTTTTTTCTCCTTCCTTATGTCCGTTCGTCGTGTTTGTTTTCCTCTCGCTTTTACATGTTAGCATGATAGCACATTAGTCAAATAAAGCAAGTCTTTTTTGTGCAGTTTGTTGTGCAAAAAACGCACAAGCGATCCGGCTCTTTTCGGAAAGCGCCTCTTTAATTCCCAGTAAAACGGTGGTATATTAAATTCACAGTATCACGGTAGGAATTGCCGCCGCAAAGGAGCTGAGCGCTTGAATATCACCAGCCGCGGCCGTTACGCGCTGCGGGTCATGCTCGATCTGGCGCAGCACCCCGACGAGGGCTATATCTCCCTGAAAACCATCGCCGATCGGCAGGATATCTCGATGAAATACCTCGAAGCCATCGTCGGCGCGCTGAAGAAGGCCGGTCTGGTCGACAGCAGCCGCGGCAAGGAGGGCGGCTACGCCCTGCTCCGCGCGCCGGAGGACTATCCGGTGGGCGAGATCCTGCGCTGCACGGAGGACAAGCTCGCCCCCGTTTCCTGCATCACGGCGGGGGGCGTATCCTGCGCGCAGGCGGCGCTCTGTCTGACGCTGCCGATGTGGCGCGAGCTCGACGCTCTTACGAACGCCTATCTCGACACCGTCACGCTGCGCGATCTCTTAACGGGCGAAAAATGGAAACATTGACAATACAGAAAGGAACCTGACCATGTTCGTTTACGCAGACAATGCGGCCACCACCTGCGTGAGCCGCGCCGCCCTCGACGCGATGCTCCCCTATCTGCTCGAGGACTACGGCAACCCCTCCAGTCTCTACGCCTTCGGCCAGAAAGCGCAGGAGGCGCTGCAGGAGGCGCGCGAGACCGTGGCGAAGTGCATCAACGCCCAGCCGCGCGAGATCTACTTCACCTCCGGCGGCAGCGAGGCCGACAACCAGGCCATCGTCTCCGCGGCCCGCGCGGGCGCGCGCAGGGGCAAAAAGCACCTGATCTCCACGAAGTTCGAGCATCACGCCGTGCTCCACACGCTCTCGAAGCTTCAGAAGGAGGGCTTCGAGGTCACGCTCCTCGACGTGCACGAGGACGGCGTCGTCCGGCTCGAGGACGTCGAGGCCGCGCTCCGCCCCGACACCTGCCTCGTCACGGTGATGTTCGCCAACAATGAGATCGGCACGCTGCAGCCCATCGCCGAGATCGGCGCGCTCTGCCGCGAAAAAGGGATCCCCTTCCACACCGACGCCGTGCAGGCCGCGGGCCACACCCCCATCGACGTCGAGGCGATGAACATCGACATGCTCTCGATGTCCGGCCACAAGTTCCACGCGCCCAAGGGCGTGGGCGTGCTGTACGCGAAGCGGAACATGCCGCTGGTGAACATCATCGAGGGCGGCGCGCAGGAGCGCGGCAAGCGCGCCGGCACCGAGAACGTCGCGGGCATCGTCGCCCTGGCCGCCGCGCTCAAGGAGAGCTGCGACCACATCGAGGAGAACGCCGCGAAGATCATCCCCATGCGCGACCGGCTCTTTGAAGAGCTCTCGAAGATCCCGCACAGCAAGATCAACGGCAGCCTCGAGCATCACGTCCCCGGCACGGTCAACATGTGCTTCGAGGGCATCGAGGGCGAAAGCCTGCTGCTCCTGCTCGACAGGGAGGGCATCTGCGCCTCCTCGGGCAGCGCCTGCACCTCCGGCTCTCTCGATCCCAGCCACGTGCTGCTCTCCCTCGGCATCCCGCACGAGGTGGCGCACGGCTCGCTGCGGCTCTCGATCGGCGAATACAACAGCATGGACCAGATCGACCACATCCTTTCGGTCGTGCCCCGGGTGGTCGAATATCTGCGCAGCATCTCCCCCGTGTGGGACGAGCTGGAAAAGGGCACGCGGGCGCATTTGATCTGAAAAAAGCTTCAGGAGGAATAAAAAAAGATGGCACTTTACAGCGACAAGGTCATGGACCATTTTCAGAATCCCCGCAACGTCGGCAAGCTCGACGACGCGGACGGCGTCGGCGAGGTCGGCAACGCCAAATGCGGCGACATCATGCGCATGTATATCAAGGTGCGCGACGGCGTGATCGTCGACTGCAAGTTCAACACCTTCGGCTGCGGCAGCGCGATCGCCACCAGCTCGATGGCGACCGAGCTGATCAAGGGCAAGCCCGTCGAGGAGGCGCTGGAGCTGTCGAACAAGGCGGTCGTCGAGGCGCTCGACGGTCTGCCCGCCTACAAGCTGCACTGCTCCGTGCTGGCCGAGGAGGCCGTCAAGGCCGCGGTGAAGGACTATTACGACAAAAACGGCATCGCCTACGACCCCGAGCTCTTCAAGAACGTCGAGAACTGCGAGCACTGCCAGGAGTGAGCGGGACGATCCGAACACAGGACAAAAGCGCTGCGGGCCTCCCGGGAGGCCCGCAGCGCTTTTGTATCTTTACGGATCATTTTTTCTTTTTCTTCTTCGGGGCGGCCAGCGAGAACATCATCAGCACCGCCACCGCGGCGCCGAGTCCGATGAGCAGCCTGCCCTTGAGCTCCTGTCTGGCGACGGACTCGCTCATGCGCACGGCCGTATAGCCGCACACGCTGCACACGCCCGTCTCCTCGCCCTTTTCATTGGGCTCGGACCACACGAAGCTGTGCTCCCCGAAGTCGCTCACCTGGCCCCGGTCGTTCTCGTGCCAGTGTCCCTCCTCCCTGGAGTGCCAGGCCCGCGGCTGCGGCGCGGGGGTGGGCTCGGGCGC
>JAFRDM010000089.1 GCA_017403885.1 Oscillospiraceae bacterium | reverse complement strand
CGGCGCTGCGCGGCGGCGCGGCGCAGGCTCTCGATGCGGTCGGGAGCCGCGGCGGCGAAGTATTCCTCCGCGGCGCGGGAGCGTCCGTCCCGATCGGCGTTCGCGGCCAGCGAGAGAGCGCTCCTCTCCGAGGCGGCGCGCACGGCCGTCATGTCCGCCTGCTCGATCGGGAGAGAGAACAGGGCAGCGGCCCGTTCCATCACGAAGGAGGGGCGCTGCGCGCCCTCTCCGCCGGTGAGGGAATAGGACAGACACAGGCTCTCCGAGGGGAGAGACAGACAGTTGTAGATCAAAGAGAACTCGCGCCAGAGCTCGTTGTCCCCGGCTCCGCCGAGGTCGATGTCCAGCTCCAGAAGCCGCGCGCGCTCCTCCTCGGAGAACACGCCGCCGCTCTCCTCCGCGGCGGGCAGCCGCTGCTCGGAGGCGCCGAGCACGATGAGGTGGCGGATATTCCGGCGGCGCATGCGGTCGAAATCGCCCGCGGAGACGCGGTCGAGAGAGACGGGGATCGTCCCGACGTCGCAGCGTGAGAGCATCAGCGTGAAGAGACGGCCGAACTCGTCCATCTCCATCTGCCCGTCTCCCAAAACGGCTGCGCACTGCTCGAGAGCGGAAGCGGTGATCTCCCACAGCTGCGCCGTTTCGGCGGCAAGCTCCTCCCGACCGGCGGCCGCAAGCGTCTCGGCACGGTCGCTCAGGCGCTCGTTGAGCTTGAGGTCCAACAGCAGTCCCGAGAGCGCCGAGGCCTGCCCCGCCGCGGTATGGGCCAGCCTTGCGCTGCGCGCGAAGCGGCGCAGCGGCTCGCCGAGACGACGGCGCAGGGCGTTGATGCGCGCAAGACGTTCCTCGGTCTCCCCGGTAAATGCGGCGCCGTAGCCGTCGGGGTGCTGGCGCCACTCGCCCTCGCGCTCCCAGGCGGGGGCGCGGAGCTGCCAGAGAAAGAGATAGTTTTCCAGCTCGTCGCATTCCCCGGTCGAAAGCCCGGTGAGACCTGTGCGCATGTATCCGGTCACGTCGTCCACGTCCCAGCCGCCGGAGACGATCTCGTATGCGGAGGCGATCAGCGCGGGCAGCGGCTTTTGCAGCAGCTCGCTTTTGCGCGCGGTGAAAAGCGGCACGCCGTAAAGAGCAAAGACGCTCTCAAGCGTGCGGCGGTAGTCCTCAAAGCCGCGCACCGCCACTGCGATATCGCGCCAGCGGCAGCCCTTTTCGCGCACGAGCTCAAGCGCGTGCGCGGCGGCCAGCTCGCATTCGGACACCATGTCCGGCGCGGCGGAGAGACGGATCTCCCCCGCTTCCGCATCCCGCCGTGCGGCGGAGTAGCTGAAAAGATGATCGGTGAAGTATTCGAGCGCGCCGCTTTTTTCTCCCCGCAGGTCCATCCGCTCGATCTGCACGCTCAGACCAAGCTCCTCGGCGTCCGCGATCAAGCGCCGCGCCGCGGTGCGCGAGAGGGAAAAGACCTCGTCCGTCCCGCGCAGCTCATCGAGCGTGAGACAGACCGTCACCTCCGCCCCCGTGGCCAGCAGCGCGCGCACAACGCCCTGCTCCTGCCGCGTGAAGTCGATGAAGCCGTCGATGTAAACGCGGTTTTCCTTGCCGATCCCGCACGTCGGGATCTTTTCGGCGAGCATATCCAGCCGCTCGGAGGGGTCGGCGCGGCCGTTGGCGACCACGGCGTCGTAACTCTCGAGCACGAGCGCCATATCCCAAAGCTTCTGGGAGAGCGCACCCTCGGCTTTCTCCGAGGCGGCCAGCAGCATCGCGGGACTGACCGCGGCGCTTTTGCACTCATCCACGGCAGCGAGGAGGGAGGCCTGCAGCTCGGCCTTGCGGGCCGCAGCGCCGTACAGCTTCAGGCGCGGGGCGATCTGCGAAAGGGCCAGCGCCATGCACAGCAGCCGCCCGCCCTTGTCGAGCCAGGGCGCGGCCGCGCCGCCCTGCTGCTGCAGGACGCGCCGCGCAAGGCCCGTGAAGCTGAACACCTCGGCATAGAGAGAGAGACTGTCGCCGCAGCGCGCGCAGAGCTCGCGTTCCGCCTCGTGGCTGTACTGCTCGGGCACGATGAGCATGCTGCCGCCGAGGCCCTTCCGCACGGCCTCGTTGATCTCGGCGATCACGGCCGCGGTTTTGCCCGTTCCGGCCCTGCCGATGATCAGTCTGAGCATCGCCCTCACTTCCCTTCCTTTGCAACAATAATATATTTATTTTATCAAATCTGCGCCGACGGTGCAAGCATAACAGCCCTCTCCGTGCGGAGAGGGCCGTTCTTATTGTCGAAGACTATTTTCCGTTCTTTTTGTCGTGGTAATTCACATCCGGTTCCCAGCCGGGGAGGGGAAGGCGCTGCATCGCGCCGAAGACTTTGGATTTCAAGTCGGGATACTCCGCGCCCATCGCGGCGAGGAGCGCCTTGATCTCGGCCCGCTTGGAGCTCTTGTCCATCGGGCAGGGGTTTTCGACCACGGGCAAGCGCAGCTGCTCGGCCAGAGAAGCGATCTTCTTCTCTCCCGCGTAGATGAGCGGCCGGATCTGCGTGACGCCGGAGCGGTCAAGATAGGTCACGGGGCGAAAGCAGCTCAGCCGTCCTTCAAAAAGCAGAGACAGCATAAAGGTCTCCACCGCGTCGTCAAAGTGATGGCCGAGCGCAAGCTTCGAGATGCCGCGCGCGCGGATCGCGTCGTTGAGCGCGCCGCGGCGCATTTTCGCGCACAGCGAGCAGGGGTTTTCCTCCTGCCGCACGTCGAAGACGATCTCCTTGATGTCTGTTTTCAGGCGGGTATAGGGAATGCCGCGCGCGGCGCACAGCTCTGCGATGGGTGAAAAGTCCATGCCCTCGAAGCCGAGCTCGATCGTGATCGCCTCGAGCGTGAAGGGACGGGGATAAAAGCTGCGCAGATGGTCCAGCGCGAGGAGCAGCAGCAGGCTGTCCTTGCCGCCGGACACGCCGACGGCGACGGCGTCTCCCGCCTCGATCATGTGATAGTCGTCCACCGCGCGGCGCACGGTGCCGGTGAAGTCGTTGAGCAGTCGTTCCATCGTTGTCTCCAAAAATAAAAACCGTTTTCAGGAAATGAGAGATTTTGGGAGCATTTGCGAGAATTTGTGAGATTTCAAATTCAGAATTAAAAAACCTGTTGACAGGAAAAAAACGCTGTGGTATAAAGAGAAAGCTCGCTTGAAGGCATTGTATCAAGCGGCCTGAAAAATGTCAAAACATTTGATTTTATACGGAGGCTCAACTATGTCAACGACCATGGTAACCAAGGAGTCCGTTACCCGCAAGTGGTACGTCCTTGACGCAGCCGGCAAGCCCCTGGGCAAGACCGCTGCACTCGCCGCCGATTTGCTGCGCGGCAAACTGAAGACCGATTACACCCCCCACGTCGACTGCGGTGATTACGTCATCATCATCAACGCGAAGGACGCCGTCCTCACCGGCAAGAAGCTGGAGCAGAAGTACTACCGTACCCACTCCGGTTACCCCGGCGGACTGAAGGAGACCCAGTACAAGCACCTGATGGAGAGCAAGCCCGAGCTCGCGATGCGTCTCGCCGTCCGCGGCATGCTGCAGAAGAACACCATCGCCGACTGGCAGCTCAAGCGCCTGCGCGTCTTCCGCGGGCCCGAGCACGACCACGCCGCCCAGAAGCCCGAAGTCTGGGATCGCTGAGAAGGAGGAAATAAAACATGGCTACTTATAAGACCAAGAAGCCCTATATGTACGGCACCGGACGCAGAAAGTCCTCGATCGCCCGCGTCCACCTCATTCCCAACGGCAGCGGCGTCATCACCATCAACGGCCGCGACATCGACGATTACTTCGGTCTCGAGACTCTGAAGCTCATCGTCCGCCAGCCCCTGGTCACCACCGGCACCGTCGGCAAGGTCGACATCGAGGCTACCGTCGCCGGCGGCGGCGTCTCCGGCCAGGCCGGCGCCATCCGTCACGGCATCGCCCGCGCGCTGCTCGTCGTCGACGAGAACAACCGCGCCGCCCTCAAGGCCGCCGGTCTGCTGACCCGCGACCCGCGCATGAAAGAGCGCAAGAAGTACGGCCTCAAAGCGGCGAGGCGTGCTCCTCAGTTCAGCAAGCGCTGATCTCGAGTCGAAATCATCAAAAAACCCTGGAATCTCAACGGTTTCAGGGTTTTTTCATGCCCGGAAATCTTTGATGGTTTTTCATGGCGTTCCATGGTTTT
>JAFRDM010000088.1 GCA_017403885.1 Oscillospiraceae bacterium | reverse complement strand
TAGTTGGCATTGTAGGAAAATCCAAAAGTTTAGATTTTCCCACAATGCTTATCTTTTGGTCTTTGGTTCGGAATAGTGTAGTGCTGGCGGTCTATCTCTTGTTTTCGGTTGCTTGCTTCCTTACCGTACATGAGCATTTGCCGCGGGGATGTATCGCGCCCGATCGGAGCGCGTGGGGTTGGTGTTGTCCACGACGTAATCGACGCAGCGGACATGGCATGCGGCGATCATGCGTTTTTCGTTGTTTCGTGTTTTCAGCGTATCAAGATTGACGCGCTCTGCTCCGGCAAGAAAACGGCAGCAGAATTCGCTCTTTCCGCTTCCCTGTATTCCGATCATGATATAGGCAGTTTTCATTTGAATCGCTCGATCCCTTTTTCTCTTCCTCGCGTAGAATACACGAAAAAAGCGGTCTTTACCAGTCGTCTTCCAGTATAGCGGACAACCCTTCGGCCTCGTCTACCCAGGACGGGTCATATTTGGCCTTTCCCATCTCAGACCGACAGCCGGGGCAGATCTCATAGGGCTTGCCTCAGGACGCGCCGCAACGGGAGCAGATATAATCATCGGCCCGGAAGAGATGAGTCTTTCGGACCCAACGCGTATGTCTCATTCCGCTTCACCCATCTTCTCGATCAGGTCGTGGAGGCTCTTGTCGTGCTGTGCCTGAGATATCGCGCCATGCGACAGAAATTCGGCGAGGAGCGCTTTTCCCGCAGGAACAGCTGATGATTCTTTTCTTTGTATGAGAGCTTCTCCCATGCCAAGCTTTCGATCGCGGCGTCCATGGAACGTGTCATTCCTTTCGAATCATAGAGGCGACGGCGTTTTCGGTCTTCTGAAATAAGAATAGCACAAGTGCTGTCCAATAAAAAGGACTTTGTCCGACGCGCCCCCCCACGAATAAAAAAATATTTCGATTTTTGAGGATCAGATTACGGCTGGGCGGCGCAGAAAAATACGCCGCCCAGCCGACGAAGCAGCCGTCCTCCGGCATGACCAGGACGCCGTCGGGCGTGCCCCTTCGCCGGACGAGCAGGCAGGACCAAAGCTCGCCCTGCCTGCAGCGTCTGCCGTGATCCGAAAGAAACTTGACGGTCGGCCAGCATGCCGGCAAAACTGCGATAAAAAACTCGAAGGGGCCAAAACAGCCGCCGCGGGATCGTTTTGAGAGGGGAAGCCTGTTTATCGCGGCATCTCAAGCGCTGAATGATTTCCCGAAGCGCGGGAAATACTAACTCCACTCTTGTTTTCGGGGGTGGAGCTTTTTCATGCAGGGAAAGGTCGAGATATGCGGAGTCAACACCGCGACGCTGCCGGTCCTCAAAAGCGCGGAGACGCGGACGCTGCTCGAACAGGCGAGAGGCGGAGACAAAGCGGCGCGGGAGAAGCTGATCTCCGGCAACCTGCGGCTGGTGCTCTCGGTCGTGCAGCGCTTTTCCGGCCGCGGCGAGAGCATGGACGACCTCTTCCAGGTGGGCGTGATCGGCCTGATCAAGGCCGTCGACGCCTTCGACCTGGGCCAGAACGTGCAGTTCTCCACCTACGGCGTTCCGATGATCGCCGGGGAGCTGAGACGCTTCCTGCGGGACCACAGCGCGCTGCGCGTCTCGCGCTCGATGCGCGACACGGCCTACAGGGTGCTGCAGGCCAAGGAAAAGCTGCTCACGGCCACCGGGCGCGAGCCAAGCGTGGAGGAGCTGTCCGCCGAGACCGGCATCGCACGGCAGGAGATCGTTTTTGCGATGGACGCAATCTGCGAGCCAGTCTCGCTTTATGAGCCGGTGTTCAACGACGGAGGCGAGAGCGCCTGCATCATGGATCAGATAGGCGACACGAAAAACTGCGACGAGCAGTGGCTCGAGCAGATTGCACTCGAGGAGGCTGTCTCCCGTCTCAGTTCGCGCGAGCGCCGCATCCTGGCCCTGCGCTTTTGCGGCGGCCGTACGCAGATGGAGGTCGCCCGCGAGATCGGCATCTCTCAGGCGCAGGTATCGCGGCTGGAAAAAGGCGCAATCGGGCGGATCAAGCAGGAGCTCGGCGCATGAGGGCATGAAAAAGGAAGACCTTGCGAAAGGTCTTCCTTTTTGCGTTTGCTTATTTCAGATCGATCCTCCGCACAAGCAGCGCGGCGACGGCGCCGACCGCGACGCCCGCAGCCGTGCCGCTGAGGATCAGCACCGGAAGGTAGTAGACGACGTTCGGCCCCATCAGCAGCCAGGCCGTCAGAATCTGGCCGATGTTGTGCAGTACGCCGCCGATCACGCTGACGGCAACACAGCTGAGTTTGTCCGTCTTTTTCAGCAGGATCATGCCGGCAAGACTCAGGACCGCTCCCGCGGCGCTGTACATCAGGCTCGCCGCGTGGCCGAAGAGCAGCGAGACGAGGAACACGCGCAGAAGCGAGATCCCGGCGGCCTCGCCCCAGCCGAGCTTGTAGAGCGCAAAGATCACCATGAGGTTTGCCAGGCCCAGCTTGACGCCCGGAACGCCGGGCGAAGGAAGCAGGCTTTCAACATAAGAGAGGATCATCGCCAGTGCGACGCACATGGCCATCAGGGCAACTTTTTTCGTCTTCATAGCTCTCACCCCGCAACCACGTCCACGGCGTTCGCTTCGCCGCCCTCGACCGTCACGCTCAGACGGTTGGGCAGGCAGATAATGGACTGGCCGGTGTAGTGAATCTTTCCCTGCTTTACGCAGAGCAGATCCGGGCAGTTCGCTTCGCTCAGCCAGGCTTGCCCCTCCGAGATGACGAGGATGTTGCTGCCGCCGTTGAGCGGATAGACGCCCTCCTCCGTCAGCGCGTGCCGCTCGGTTTCCACGCCGTCGACACATACCACGACCACGCCGCCCTCCGTCCGAAAGGCGCCGAGCACGAGCCACAGGATAAGCGCGAGGAGCAGCAGCGAAGCGATCACGATGAGATCCGCCCGCCGTTTTTTATCGGCAAACAAGCGCTTCATCCTCAGACCTCCCCGCATTGCGCGAACAGTCCCCGCGGCAGCACGATGTCTTCCCGCGGCAGCTTCTCCGGCGCGTACAGCGGCAGAAGCTGCGCGGCCGTGCAGGGCCGCGGCTCGTCCGTCAGTCCGGCGAGAAAACCGAGCCGGCCGATGACTTCCTCGGTGCTGTAATGCCGCCGGACCTCTTTGAGAGAGAGCGAAAAATCCCGCTTGGCCATCCGCTGGCCGTCGGCGTCCAGCAGCAGCGGGATATGGACGAAAACAGGCGGCTCAAAGCCGAAAAGTCGCTGGATATAGACCTGCCATGGCGCGGAGGAGAGCAGATCGCGCGAGCGCAGCACTTCGCTGACGCCCATGAGCGCGTCGTCGAGCGCGACAGTAAACTGGTAGCAGTACACGCCGTCCGCACGGCGGATCGGGAAATCGCCGTATTCGCGCAGGATCTCACAGGAAAGCTCGCCGTACAGCCGATCGCGGAAGGAGACGGTCTTGTCTTCGAGGCGCAGCCGCCAGGCGGGCGGGCGAGACTTCATCCGCTCCGCGGCCTGCGCGGGGGATAGATCCCGGCAGGTGCCGGGATAGACGGCGGCGCGGTCCTCGGCGTGCGGCGCGGAGGCCAGCCGGACGTCCCGGCGCGAGCAGAAGCAGGGGTAGACGGCGCCCCTGTCGCGCAGCTCGGCGAAAAAGCGATCGTAGATCTCCGTGCGGCAGGATTGAAAATACGGCCCGGCATTCTCGTCGGGCGCGGGGCCCGCGTCCCAGTCGAGACCGAGCCAGAGAAGGTCGGAAAGGGTCTGCTCCACGGCGCCGGGGCGCATACGCATGAGATCCGTGTCCTCGAAGCGCAGCACGACGCCCCCGCCCTGCGAGCGGGCGGAGAGCCAGGCAAGCAGATAGCACAGTGCGTTGCCGATGTGCATATTGCCGCTCGGCGTCGGCGCAAAGCGGCCCCTGACCTCGCGCATGAAGACACCTCCCTTTCTCACGAGCTTTTTTCCTTACTCTACCATAGCCGGGCCCGCCTTTCAAGCTCGCGGCGCGTTTTTCGCTCTGCGCGCGGCCCCGGGCGGAGGGAACTTTTTCAGAATAACCGCGTCAAATGATCCGTAAGACCGGAACAAGGGAGGCTTGAAAACCATGCAGGGAAAAGAAAAATGCAGTATACTCAGACAGATCCGCCAGCGCATCGCGGACGAGAACGACATCCCCTATGTGACGCGCGAGTGCAGCTTCCGGGGAGAGTGCCGCGGCACCTGCCCGCGCTGCGAGAGAGAGCTGCTCTATCTCGAGAGGCAGCTCGCCCTGCGCGCCTCGTTCGGCAAGCGCGTGGCGGTCGCGGCGCTCTGCGCCTCCCTGAGCCTCGGCGCAGCCTCCTGTGCGCCGTTCGGCGGGCGCACAGTGTCGGGCGGAGACGATCTGTCGGGCATGATCGAGTATACGGAGCCCTCGGATACGCCTCAGCCGGAGATCGAGGTGGAGACGGGCGAGATCGCTTGGCCGGAGGAGAGCGGGGACCTGGAAAAAGACGGCGCTGCCGTTCCGCCCGGGGAAGCAGAAGAATGGGAATTGACGGGGGACGTTCTGTGGCTTCCGGAGGAAAACGGAAATGGCTGAGCCGCTTTTCCCGCTGCTGAGCCTGTCGCGGCTGCGCATGGGAACCGACGGCGCGGGCATCACCACGCTCGCGGCGGGAGCGGGCTGCCCGCTGAGATGCCGCTGGTGCATCAACGCCCGGCTGCTGTGCGAGGCTTCGGCGGAGGAACTCACGGCCGAAGAGCTGCTCGCGCGTTTGAGGATCGACGACCTCTATTTCCGCGCGACGGGCGGCGGCGTCACCTTCGGCGGCGGCGAGTCGCTGCTGCACGCCGTCTTTATTCGGCGCTTTCGGCAGCTCTGCCCCGCAGAGTGGCGCATCAGCGCGGAGACGAGCCTTGCCGTGCCGCGTGAGATGGCCGAGACCGCGCTCGAAGCCGTGGATCTTTTCATCGTTGACTGCAAGGATATGGACAGAGAGATCTACCGCGGCTATACCGGCGGCGACGGCGCGCGGATGGAAGAGAACCTGCGTTTTCTTCTGGAAAAAGCCGGGCCGGAGAGAGTCCTCGTACGCGTTCCGCGGATCCCGGGCTACAACACGCCGGACGATCAGAAACGAAGCGCGGAGAAGCTTCGCGCGATGGGAGTCGAGCGGCTTGATCTCTTCGACTATGTGATCAGAGAATAAAAGAATCCGGAGCCGCATGCGGCTCCGGATTCTTTTGTGAAGACTCAGACTTTGGACGCCCGCTTCGCACCGACGTACTGCCAGACGATGACCGCCGCGAGGAGCACCACGCCGATGAGGTCTGTGATCGGCTTGGGGTCCATCATCAGCAGACCGCCCGCGGCGAGCACGACCCGGCCGACGGCGTTGATATGGCGGAAAAGGAAGCCGTTGAGAGCAGCCGCCACACCGAAGATGCCGACCAGCGAGCTCACGACTACCAGTACGACCTGCGCGGCCGTGGTGTCAATGAGGAGCATCGCGGGGTTCATCGCAAAGATGTAGGGCACGATAAAGGCGCCGATCGCGAGCTTCGAGGCATTGACCGCGGTCTTCATCGGCGGCGCCTTGGCGATGGCCGAGCCGGCGTAGGCAGCCAGCGCGACGGGCGGGGTGATGTCGGCGACGATGCCGAAGTAGAACACAAAGAAGTGCGCCGCGAGCACCGGTACGCCGAGCTGGATCAGGATCGGCGCGCAGGTCGAGGCCATGATGCAGTAGTTGGCGGTGGTCGGCACGCCCATGCCCAGCACGATGCAGCACAGCATCGTGAAGAACAGAGCGATGAACACCGAGCCGCGCGAGACCGTGATGATCGCGGTGATGATCTGCGAGGCCAGGCCCGTGATCGTGATGCAGCCTCCGATCATGCCCGCCACACCGCATGCGGCCGCAACGGTGACGGAGCTCTTCGCGCCGCCTGCCAGCGCGTCGAAGAAAACGCCCGGGCTCATGACAGCTTCTTTTTTGAACATGCACAGGGCCGCGCAGACGATCGCGACGAGCAGCAGCGCCAGTCGGACGAAGCCGCCCAGACCCAGAAAGAGATAGCCCAGCAGCGCTGCGATGCCGATCACGGAAAGGATCGGATCCCGGTGGGCGTTGGCGACAATGACCGCAAAAAGGATTGCGATCGCGGCGGCGAAGGCCATCGTGTTGCTGCCCGAGGAGACAAGGTAGACGAGGATCACGAGCGGCAGCAGCAGATAGATCTTCCGCAGCAGCAGCCGCAGCACAGGCAGCTTGTCGCGCTCGATGCCCCGCAGGCCGAGCTTTTTCGCCTCCAGATGGACGGCGATGAAGATGCCGGTAAAGTACAGGATCGCGGGCAGGATCGCCCGGACGATGATATTGGAGTAGGGCACGCCCACATATTCGGCCATCAGAAAAGCCGCGGCGCCCATGATCGGCGGCATGATCTGCCCGCCGGTGGAGGCGGCCGCCTCCACCGCGCCGGCAAATTCGCCTTGGTAACCGGTCTTTTTCATCATCGGGATCGTGACAGAGCCGGTCGTGACGGTGTTGCCCACCGAGGAGCCGGAGACCATCCCGCACAGGGCCGAGGAAATGACCGCCACCTTGGCCGGACCGCCGGAAAAACGGCCGACAAGGGAGTTGGCCAGGTCGATAAAGAACTGGGAGATGCCCGTGCGTTCGAGAAAAGCGCCGAAAATGATAAAGACGATAATGAACTTCGAGCAGACCTGCACCGGCGTGCCGAGAACGCCGCCGCCCTGCACCTTGTAGAAGAGGCTGACGGAGACGTTGCGTATCGCGCGGCCGAAGCCCAGACCCTTCGAGGCGGCGTAGTAGTACAGCGCGTAGAGGATAAAAACGCCGGCCACGCACAGGATCGGGATACCGACGCTGCGGCGGCAGAGCTCCAGCGTCGCGAGGATACCGACCACGGCGATCGCGATCTCATAGGAGCGCAGCTGCGACATACCCAGGCGCACCGTCAAATCCCCGGCGTTTGCGACGACGTAAAAGAAGGCTCCCGCACCCGCGAGCATCAGGATCCAGTCATACCAGGGGATATGATTGACCTTCTGCGCGCCCTTCCTGGCGGGGAACACGAGATAGCCGATCAGCAGAACGCCGCCCATAAAGGAGGGATAGCGGATCAGATCCAGCCAGGAGGCGAAGAGCGTGACATAGATCACGAACAGCGAGAAGACTGCCATGACCGCGTACACGGTCCATTTCTGCCAGCCTTCCCAGACGCGGGTGTTGGATTCGCGGTCATATTTTTTCATGACCTCGTCCATTGCGGCCTGGTCGAAGGCCTCGCCCTCCGCAGCGGCGGGTGTTCCGGTTTTTCTGATCTCATCCGACATAATGGACAGCTCCTTCAATCGATAAGTTGACTTGGAAGAGAGCGCCGCTCATACGAGCGGCGCTCCGATCGTTCATGAAAACAGAATGCGGTCAGGAAGCGGTGTCGACGGTGATGCCATGCTCGGCGTAGAACTTCGCGGCGCCGGGAGCAAAGGGAACCGCGATGCCTTCGGTGGCGAATTCAAGCGAGAGCTCGGCGCCCTTGGCGTGCAGCGCGGTGATCGCCTCGGCGTTGTTGTAGATCGTGGAAACGATCGTGTAGGCCACGTCATCGGGCAGATCGGCGCGGCAGACCAGCGTGGCCTTCACCGTGACGGTGAGAGCGTCCTCGTTAAAGCCGTTGTAGGTGCCCGCGGGGATCGTGTAAGCGGCGTACCAGGGGCAGGCGGCAAGGAGCTTCTGCATATGCGCCTCGTCAATGGAGACGAGATAGACGCTCTTGGCGGTCGCAAGGTCCACCACAGCGGTGGTCGGCGCACCGGCGGTGAGAAGGGCGGCGTCGATCTTGCCGTCCTTCAGGCTCTCGGTGGAATCGCCGAAAGACTGGTAGACGGGCTTGACGTCGTCGATCGTCATATCGTAGGCGGCGAGGATGTCAATGGTGTTAAAGAAGGTGCCGGAGCCTACGTCGCCCACACAGACGTTCTTCCCGGCGAGATCGGCCACGGTCTTGATGTCGGGGTTGCAGGTTACGATCTGCACCGTCTCGGCGTACAGGCCGCCGAGGACACGGAAGTCGCTGAGCGCGCCCTTCTCGGCAAAGGAGTTGGTGCCGTTGAAGGCATAGGTCATAACGTCGGACTGCACGGTGGCCAGATCATAGATCTTGTCGGTCACGATGCCGGTGATGTTGGCGGCGCTGCCGCCGGAGGAGACGACGTTGATGGAGACGTCGGTGTTCTGAGTGATGTAGCCGCCCAGCACGCCGCCGAAAGCGTAATAGGTGCCGGCCTCGCCGCCGGTGCCCATCGTCAGTTTATTATTGGAAGCCGCGGGCGCGGAAGCGGAGGAACCGCAGGCGCACAGCGCGAACACCATGCACAGAGCAAGAACCAGAGCAAATACCTTTTTCATGTTTCAATCCTCCCGGATAATACTTTTGCGAAAAGCGGAGTACATGTATACAAGGCGCTTTTCATGCGTAGATAATACAACCAAAAGCTGAAAAAAGCAAGGGGAAAAGTCAAGTACGGCAAAAAGGAGTAAAGCAAAACGTCGAAACAAAAACGGGATGAAACGAAAATGAGAACTTTTTGCCCGCGAAAAGATGAGAATACCGCATGATTATCGAAAAAAAGCCTGCTTTTCTCTGTCAAAAAGAAGGAATAAGCGAAGATTGACGAAGACCGAAAAGGGTGCTATACTCCAAAACTATGAATTATTAATTAAACTTTCGGGAGTAAAGCAATGGATTTCACCCTGATCAACAGCTTTATCGCCGTCGCGGAGGAGGGAAGCTTCTCCACGGCCGCGAAGCATCTGTTCCTCTCTCAGCAGTCGCTGTCCAAGCAGATCGCGAAGCTCGAGACCGAGCTGGGGACCGAGCTTCTGGTGCGCAGCCGCCCGCTGCGTCTCACGCAGAACGGCAAGCTGTTCCTGCAGACAGCCAAGGAAATGGTCAAGCTCAAGCAGGAATTCGACGAGACCTGCGGCACACGTCTCTCCGGCCGCGAGAGCGTCCATCTCGGCGTTGAGCACACGATCGCCCGCGCGATCCTGCCGCGGGTGCTGCCGCGCTTCATGGACGCGCATCCCGACGTCTACGTGCGCATCAGCGAGGAATCGCCCGAGGAGCTGGAGAAGGCCATCACGCACGAGGGGATCGACCTGATCATCGGTTCGATCAGCAATCCGCCTTCCTCCTATCAAACGGTGGAGCTATGCCGCAAGGAGCAGCTGCTCGTCGTGCCTAAAAAGCTGATGCGCGCGCTCGCGGGCGGCCGTTATGAGCAGCTGTGCGCGGAATACTCGAACGGCGTTGACCTGCGCTTTTTCGAAAAAGCGCCCTTTATCCGCCAGCCGCGCAACTCCTCCGGCGGGCGCAGCCTGATGAGCTATATGAAATACTATGACGTCAGTCCGGATTTCGTCTGCGAGCTGACGAACGTGGAGAACGCCTTCCAGCTCGCGCTCTCGGGCGTCGGCGCGATCATTTACGCGAAGATCTTCTGGGACATGCTGGACCCGGCCCTGCAGCGGGACTATCGGGAGAAGATCGAGCTTTTCCCCCTGCCCTATCTGCCGGTCACGGACAAGGTCTGCGCGTATTGCCGCTCCGACACGGAGGAGAGTCCCGCTTCCGAGCTTCTCGCGCTCATCGAGGACTTCCTCAGGGACTACGAAAACGGAAAGCCGTGGAGGGAAGCATGAAATACCGCCTTGTTGCCTTCGATCTCGACGGCACGATCCTGCATGACGACAAAACGATCGCCGCGCGCAGCCTGCGCGCGCTGACTGCGGCGCATGAGCACGGCGCGCTGATCGTCCCCGCGACGGGGCGCATCTACAGGGGCGTTCCCGCCGCGCTGCGGCTCCAGCCCTTTTCGCGTTATTTCATCACGATCAACGGCGCGAAGGTCTACGACGCCGAGACGGACGAGACTCTCTGCCGCGCGGAGATCCCGAACGAGCTGACGCTGCGTCTCATGGAGCACATGGACGCGCTCGACGTGATCTACGACTGCTACAAGGACGACTGGGGCTACACCGGCCGCGCGATGTTCGAGCGGGCCGGGGACTATATCTCCGATAAGGGCATCCTCGAGCTGTTCTATCGCACGCGCACGCCCGTGGAGGACCTGAAGGACTACCTGCGCGCGGACGGAGGCAGCGTTCAGAAGGCGCAGATGCACTTTCGCGACATGCGCGCGCGGAAGCGGGAGCTCGAGAGCCTGCCCGCGCTCTTTCCGGAGCTCGCGGTCAGCACCTCGGTGCCCTCAAACATCGAGATCAACATCGCCGCGGCCAACAAGGGCGACGCCCTTGCGGCGCTGTGTGCGGCGCTGGAGATCCCCCTTGAGGAAACGCTGGCCTTCGGCGACGGCACGAACGATCTCAGCATGATCCGCGCGGCCGGACTGGGCGTCGCGATGGGCAACGCGGATTTCGCCGTCAAGGCCGCCGCGGACCTCGTCTGCGACGACAACGAGCACGACGGTCTCGCGGCATTTCTGGAAAGGCTGGTGAGCGCATGAACGGTATCCTGTGCCGCCAGCTTGCGCTGGACTATTGCTGCGCGCCCGAAGAGCTCCTCTCCCGGGGAAACGTTTTTACAGAGTATCGTCCGCTGGAGGGAAGGCGGCGCTTTCAGGAGCAGAAAGAATGCTTCCTCAAGATCGCGGCCGTCAACGGAAAGCTGCTCTTCACAGGGCGGGCGGACATCGTCGACCGGTGCCGGAGGGAATTCGCCGACAGCGGCCCGGAATGGTTTTTCGAGGCCGACACACTGCGCCTTCTGGACGCGCGGATCCGCGAGGAGGGATGGCAGATCGCCATGGCGCATCCCTTCTTTCTCCCCGCCGAAGCGAGGGAAGCACGGACGGAGGGCGCGGAGATCCGCTGGTATGAGCGGGACGGGATCGAAGCCTTCCGCGGCGACAGCCGGTACCGCGAGGCGTTTTCCTTTTGCGCGGAGGCGCCGGACGTGCTCGGCGTCGCGGCGCTGCGAAAAGGGGAGATCGTCGGTATGGCGGGCGCGAGCGCCGACAGCCCGACGATGTGGCAGATCGGGATCAATGTCGACCCGGCCTGCCGCGGCGAGGGCGTCGCCACGATGCTGGTCACGCTGCTGAAAAACGAGATCCTGAAAAGGTGGATCCTGCCCTTCTACGGCACGTCGATGTCCCACATCGCCTCGCAGCGAACGGCGCTTGCCGCCGGCTTCCTGCCCGCCTGGGCGGAGCTCGTCACGGAAAAAACCGAATAAAAACAGAGGCTCCCCGTCTGAAAAGACGGGGAGCCTCTGTTCCGGTCTGCGCTTATCTGTCCAGCCACGCGCAGGCGGCGAGAGCCGCGACCGCGCCGTCCGCGACGGCGGTGGTCAGCTGGTGCACCTTCTTCGCGCGGCAGTCGCCCGCGGCGAAGAGCCAGGGCGTTTTCGTCAGACAGTCCTCGCCCGACGCGGCGTATCCGCGCTCGTCAAGCGACGCGAATTCCGCGAAGGCGGTGTTGTCCGGCTCGTGCCCGATGGCGACGAAGAGGCCGTCCACGGCGATCTCGCGCTCGGCGCCGTTCTGCTCGACGACGATCCCTTTGAGCTCGTCCCCGCCGAGCAGGCGCTTGATCGAGGCGTTCAGCACGAACTCGACGTTGTCCTTCGCCCGCAGCGCCTCGACGAGCTTTTCCTCGCCGCGGAAGCTTGCGCGCCGATGGATCAGATAGACGCGGCAGGAGGTCTCCGAGAGCAGCATCGCATCCTGCAGGGCGCTGTTTCCGCCGCCGTTGACCGCCACGGGCAGGCCCTTGAAGAAGGCCCCGTCGCAGACCGCGCAGTAGCCCACGCCCGCGCCGACAAGCTCCTCCTCGCGCTCGAGACCGAGCATACGGGGCTTGGCCCCGACGGCGAGGATGACGGCGCGCCCCTCATAGCTCGCGCCGAAGTCGCACCTGACGCGGCGATACCCGCCGCAGTCGTCGATGCCGACGACCTCCTCAAGCTCGATGTCCGCGCCCTGCGCCATGGCCTGCTCGGCCATGCGGTCACCCAGCTCGCCGCCGCTGATCGACACGACGGAGGGGAAGTTCTCCACCTTCGGACTCCAGGTGATCTGCCCGCCGAGGGCGGCCTTTTCGAGCACGAGCACGCTCTTGCCCGCGCGCCGGGCGTAGACGGCGGCCGTCAGCCCCGCGGGGCCGCCGCCGATAATGATGATGTCATACATGATACAGTCTCCTTATGCGAACGGGGCCGGCATATGCCGGC
The DNA here is from genome assembly GCA_017403885.1 of Oscillospiraceae bacterium. Taxonomy (GTDB): domain Bacteria; phylum Bacillota; class Clostridia; order Oscillospirales; family Oscillospiraceae; genus Limivicinus. The sequence goes on along the minus strand of JAFRDM010000088.1, from coordinate 959 downwards.
CCCGTGTCCGTTTTTCGCTTACTGCGCGAGATGCTGGCGGATCGCTCCGGCGCCGGCGTATTTCTCGAATCCGCCCTTGCCGTCGGTGACGATCAGCGTCGGGGTCTGCTTGACGCCGAACTCACGCGCGAGATCCATGTGCTCGTCGGCGATGAGCTTCTCATACGCGACGCCCGCCTTGGAGAGGTAATTCGCGGCCATCGTGCAGTTCGGGCAGGAGACGCGCGAGAAGAGGATGGTACGCTTTTCGTTGGCGTCCTTTGCCTCGACCGGGGCGGCGGGCGCTTCTGCCGGCTTCTCCTCGCGGACCGGGCCCTGATGCGTCAGATGCGAGTGCTCGATGACGTACTCCCTGCGCTCCTTATACTCCTGCGTTTTGCCGGCGTTCCAGTTCTGCACCGGGCGGTAGTAGCCGGTGATGCGGCTGTAGACCTCGGCGCTCTCGCCGCAGATGGGGCAGGTGAACTGCTCGCCGGTGAGATAACCGTGATGCTTGCAGACCGAATAGGTCGGGGACATCGTGTAGTACGGCAGCTTGTAATTCTCGGCGATCTTGCGCACGAGGTTCGCGGCGGCCTCCCAGCTCGGCAGCTTCTCGCCGAGGAAGGCGTGGAAGACGGTGCCGGAGGTGTAGAGCGTCTGCAGCTCGTCCTGGATATCGAGAGCGGCGAAGATGTCCTCGGTGTAGCTCACGGGCAGGTGCGAGGAGTTCGTGTAGTAGGGCGTTCCGCCGGGCTCCGCAGCCGTGATGATGTCGGGGAAGGCCTCGACGTCGTGCTTGGCCAGACGGTAGGAGGTGGACTCGGCCGGAGTCGCCTCAAGGTTGTAGAGATCGCCGTACTGCTCCTGATAGTCGCTCAGGCGCTCGCGCATGTGATTGAGCACGTCCTTGGTGAACTGCTGGCACTCGGGGTGCGTCATGTCCTTGCGGATCCACTTGGCGTTCAGGCCCGCCTCGT
>JAFRDM010000087.1 GCA_017403885.1 Oscillospiraceae bacterium | reverse complement strand
CGCCGGACGTCTGGCGGAGCTGCTGTCCGCGCTCGGCCGCGCGGCGCCGCGCCTTGTGAGCGCGCTGGGCGAGCGGATGACCGCGCTGGAGGAACACGCCGCGCGCTTTACCGCCGCGATGCCGGAGGGCTTCCCCGATCCGCTCCGCTCCGCGCTGCATGCGGTAGAGTCCGCGCTCGGAGAGCTGCCGGCACAGATCTCCTCGCGCCTGCTCGCGCTGGCTGCCGGCGCGGCACAGCACGCCCCGGGTATTCTGCTTTTTTTGATATCGCTCTTTTTGGGCGCCTATCTGATCTCCGCCTCCTATCCGGCGGTGCGGGACTTCCTCCGTTCGCTGCTGCCGGAGACGGAGCATCGGCGCGCCGCGGAGATCGCGGGCGATCTGCGCGGCAGTCTCGGCGGCTGGCTGCGTGCGCAGCTGCTTTTGGCGGGGATGTGCTTTGTCGAGCTGACGGGCCTTTTCCTGCTGCTTGGCGTACGGGCGGCGCTGCCGCTCGCGGCCGCGACCGCCTTCATCGATGCGCTGCCCGTCTTCGGCACCGGGATCGTGCTGGTGCCCTGGGCGCTGGCGGAGCTGCTGCTCGGCGAGCTCGGACGCGGCCTCGCCCTGCTCTTCGGCTGGGCGCTCGGCGCGCTGGGACGGGACCTGCTGCAGGCGCGGCTGCTGGGCGATCAGATCGGCATCCACCCGCTCGTCTCACTGCTGGCGCTCTACGTGGGCTGGCGCGTCTGGGGCGTGTGGGGGATGATCGTCTTCCCGCTGCTCTTCGCCATGCTCCAGCGGCTGGCCGAGCGCGGGATCCTGCGGCTGCGGCCGCAATAAAACGCAACAAAAAAAGAGAAGGAAAAGTATTCCTTCTCTTTTTTTGCCGTCAGTCCGTTACGAGCCGAAGATCGCGGTCCAATAGGTACGGACGACCTGCACGATCCAGTCGTAATAGCGCAGGATCAGATTGATCAGGTTGTTGTTCTCCGCCGTCTGGTAGATGCGGGCGCTGTCCGCGCCGGTCAGAAAGCCGACCGCCACGGCAATGATGCCGATCAGGATCAGAATGAGGACGATCGAAAGGATCACTCTCCACATTTTTCTCATGCCTCGAGCACCTCCTTATAGCACCACTTTTCACACAGCACCGCTACGCCGTGCACCACGCCCACGATCGCGCCGCCGATGAACCAGATCGCGGTCCACAGGAAGAGCAGGCCGAAGGCGAAGAGCACCAGCGACACGCCGAGCAGCACCATGATGTCCGCGAACACGGCGAAACCCTTGAAGGCCGTGCTGACCAGAACCACGCCGCAGATGATCGACGCGATGGACAGACCCAGGAAGAGCAGCGCCGGGATCAGCAGCACCGCGATGGCGCAGATCGTCAGCGGAATGGCAAAAAGAATGTAAACGATCAGGGCAAAGACTCTCGGTTTGCGGCGGATCTTTTTGAGCGCGTCGCTGTCGACGTTGAAGCTGTTCTCGTCAAGGAGCGTCGGGCTCTCGGGCGTCTCCTTGCCCTCCTCGGGCAGGGTGAAATACTCGATGCCCTCGTGCGTTTTCTTTTCGGCTGCGTCCTCCGGATTGTCCTCCGCGGGGGCGGGGACCTCGTCGGCCTTTTCCTGTTCGGGCTCCGCTTCGCTCCCGGCTTCGGCGGGTCCTGCCGCCTCTTCCGCTACTGGCTCGCCGACCTTTTCCGCATCGGGTCCGGCGGGTTCTTCGCCCGCTTCGCCGTCGCTGGTCTCCGGCGCTTCCTCCGGCGCGGCTGCCGGCTCGGGCTCGCCGCTCCCGATCGCCTCTTCGGCGGGCTCGTCCGCTTCGGGCTCGCTTTCGCTCCCGGCTTCGGCGGGCTCTGAGGTTTCAGCCTCTGCGGCAGGCTCTTCCGCTTTTTCCGCAGCGGGCTCGGCGGGTTTTTCCTCCGCGAGAGCTTCCTCGGGGAAGCCCTGGGCGGCCCAGGCCTTCTCGCGCACGCCCTCGATCGCATGAACATAATCGGGGATGCCGTTTTCGTCCCGATCTTCCGGCGCGGCCTTGGACTCGGACGTCAGCGACAGTCTGCCCAGATTGGAATTATAGGCGCGTGCGACGACGACCGCCTGCCGCGTGGGGGAGATGAGCGACTGGATCAGCGCCTGCTCGTCGCGGGCCTCTTCAAACATCCGGCTGTACATCCCGATCGCGCGCAGCCTGTCCTCCTCGTACATGAAGGTCAGCAGCTTGCCGAGCTCAGCCAGAAACTTTTGTTTATTGATGGAAGTCACCTCCGATTGCTCTATGACTGGTCTGCGTCATTATAGCCGAAAAGCGCCGAAAGGTCAAGAAAAACGCGTCGAAAGACGCGGGAAAGCGCGGAGAAAGCCGGGAAAAGGGACGCGTTACGTTTTCGCATGTGCAGAAAACCTCTCCCGGCGCGGCAAAAAATCGCCGCGCGGGACGTTTTTACTCTTGTACCCGGACCGAAAACTGTGGTATGCTGAGAAGCGTAAGGATCCAAACTGCTTTTCATGAAACGGAGGGAATTTTATGCCATTCTTCAACAGCCTCAAGGAAATCTATATCGGCACGATGCCGCTGAGCACGCTCTTCGGCGCGCTCATCACCTTCCTCGTCTGCCTCATCGTTATCAGCATCATCCTCAAGCTCGTCTCCCGCGCGCTGAATTCCGCGAAGAGAATGGGCCGTACCATGAAGAACTTCCTGCTCTCGGCCGTAAAGATCGGCCTGTGGATCATCGCCGTCATCATTATCGCAGGTGAGCTCGGCATCCCCACGGCCTCGCTGGTCGCGCTGCTCAGCGTAGCAGGCCTGGCGCTGTCCCTGTCCGTGCAGGGGCTGCTGGGCAACCTCTTCTCCGGACTGACGCTGCTGATGACGCACCCCTTCAACGAAGGTGATTTCGTCGAGGTCGCCGGCAAGACCGGCGTCGTCAAGAGCATAGGTCTGCTCTATACGACGGTCAACACGCTTGACAACGTCGTCATCTCCATCCCCAACAGCGACGTGATCGGCTCGGCGATCAACAATTACAGCGCCGATCCTCTCCGCCGCGTGGACATGCTCTTCTCGGCCGCGTACAGCGAACCTACCGAGAAGGTGAAGAGCGCGATCATGGAGGTCATCCAGGCCGACAGCCGCATTCTGGACGATCCCGCGCCCTTTGTCGCGCTGAACGATTACAAGGACAGCGTCGTCGAGTACGTGGTGCGCGTGTGGGTGAAGAACGCGGATTACTGGGACGTGCACTTCTCGCTCAACGAAAAGGTACGCGAGAGCTTTGCCAGGAACGGCGTGGCCATGAGCTACGCGCACGTGAACGTGCATCTGGTCGAGAAATAATGCCCCGCGCACTTGACAAGGTCAAGGCAACATTATAAAATACGGGAAACGCCTCCACGGGCGTTTCCCGTTTTATCATTCGTTTTTATTCCGCCTGCCGGCGGAAGAGAGAGGAGCACGTCATGGCCAAGGAGAAGAGAGTCGAGCAGATCACCGATATGGAAGTGGATTTCGCCCAGTGGTACACCGACATCTGCCGCAAGGCAGAGCTGGTGGAGTACGCGTCCGTCAAGGGCTTCACGATCCTGCGCCCGTACGGCTACGCGATCTGGGAGAACATGCAGCGCATCATGGACGCCGAGTTTAAAAAAACCGGCCATGAAAACGTCGCGATGCCCGTTCTGATCCCCGAGAGCCTGCTGAAAAAGGAGGGCGAGCTCGTCAACGGCTTCGCGCCCGAGGTCGCCTGGGTCACCCACGGCGGCAGCGAGGAGCTGGAGGAGCGTCTGGCCTTCCGTCCTACCTCCGAGACCATGTTCTGCGATCACTGGTCGCGCGTGCTGCACTCCTGGCGCGAGCTGCCCATGCTCTACAACCAGTGGTGCTCCGTCATCCGCTGGGAAAAGACCACCCGACCCTTCCTGCGCTCGCGCGAGTTCTGGTGGCAGGAGGGCCACACCATCCACGAGACCGCCGCGGAGGCGAAGGCCGAGACCGAGCAGCAGCTGAACTGCTATGCCGATTTCTTTGAAAAGGTGCTCGCGATCCCCGTGGTGCGCGGACGCAAGACCGACAAGGAAAAATTCGCCGGCGCCGAGGCCACCTACACCGTCGAGTGCCTGATGAAGGACCACAAGGCGCTGCAGGGCGCGACCTCCCATTACTTCGGCGACAAGTTCTCCCGCGCCTACGACGTGACCTTCACCGGCCGGGATAATACGCTGCAGTACCCCTTCCAGACCTCCTGGGGCTCGACCACGCGCATGATCGGCGCGGTCATCATGGCCCACGGCGACAACAACGGCCTCGTGCTGCCTCCCGCCGTCGCGCCGATCCAGGTGATCGTGCTGCCCGTGGCGCAGCACAAGCCGGGCGTGCTGGAGGCCGCGAACGCGCTCAGGGAGCGTCTGCTCGCCGCCGGGCTGCGCGTGAAGGTGGACGATTCCGACAACTCGATGGGCTGGAAGTGCGCCCAGTATGAGATGAAGGGCGTGCCGCTGCGCGTTGAGATCGGCCCGCGCGACATCGAAAACGGCCAGTGCGTGCTGGTGCGCCGCAATGACGGCGAAAAGACCGCCGTTCCGCTCGACGCGCTCGAGAGCGCTGCGGAAGAGCAGCTTCGTCTCGTCTACGAGGGCATGTATGAAAAAGCGAAGAAGAATCTCGACGAGCATATCTTCGCCGCCTCCTCCCTTGAAGAGGCGAAAGCGCTGCAGGAAAAGAACGGCGGCTTCATCAAGACGATGTGGTGCGGCGAGCTGCAGTGCGAGCTGGACATGAAGGAAAAGGCCGGAATGTCCTCGCGCTGCATGCCGCTTGAGCAGGAAAAGCTCGGCGAGGTCTGCGCCTGCTGCGGCAAGCCGGCCAAGCACATGATCTACTGGGGCGTGGCGTACTGATGAAGCTCACGCTGGAAACCGAACGTCTGATCCTGCGGCCCTTCCGCGTCGAGGACGCCGAGGCGATGTTCACCGGCTGGGCGAGCGACGGAGAGGTCACAAAATACCTCACCTGGTGCCCGCACAAAAGCGTCGAGGATACGAAAGCGCTGCTGGCGCGCTGGGTCGCGGAATACGAAAAGCCCGAGCGGCTGAACCTCGCGATCGTCCTCAAGGAAGAGAACAGGCTCATCGGCGGCATCGACGTGGTGGGCTACGACGGGGGGAGGCCGGTCATCGGCTATAACCTGGCGAGGGCGTACTGGAACCGCGGCTATATGACCGAGGCCTGCGGGAGGCTGCTCGCGTATCTGTTCTCACAGGGCTTTGAAGAGGTGCTGATCTCCGCGATGATCGAAAACATCGGCTCGCAGCGCGTCATCGAAAAATGCGGCGGCGAGCTGGTCGGCACGAAAGAGGACTATCTGCCGCTGAAGGACAAGACCGTGACGATCAACAACTACGTCGTGAAAGCCGGATCATAAAAAGAGGAACGGATCATCCGTTCCTCTTTTTTTGCCGGACCGTTATTTCAGCCCGTATTCCTCCGCCAGCGCGGCGAAGGCGCTCATCGAGCGCTCGATCATGTCCGTCGGGACGCAGTAGGCGATGCGCACATAGCCCGCCACGCCGAAATCGTCGCTCGGCACCAGGATCAGCTCGTGGCGCTTGGCCCGCTCGCTGAAGGCCACGGCGTCCGCCTCCGGGCATTTGACGAACAGATAAAAGGCCCCGTCGGGATAGACGCAGTCATAGCCCAGCGCGCGCAGCCCGCCGTAGAGCAGATCACGGTTCCGCGCGTATACGTCCAGCTCCGCGGTTTGGTCGATACAGCGCTCGACGACGCGCTGGACAAGGCTTGGCGCGTTGATAAAGCCGCAGGCGCGCGCTCCGCCGGCGATCGCGTCGAAGACGGCGGCGGGATCCTGCGTCCGGCCGCTGACGGCGAGATAGCCGATGCGCTCCCCGGGCAGGGAGAGGGACTTGCTGTAGGAGTAGCAGATGACCGTGTCGTCGTAATAATCCGCCGCGCACAGGGGCGTCCTCCCGTCGAAGAGCAGCTCCCGGTAGGGCTCGTCGGAGAGCAGCCAGATCGGACGGCCGTAAGCCTGTTCGGCTTTTGCAAGCAGCGCGCTCAGCATCTGCAGGCTCCGCTCCGTCAGGGCTACGCCGGAGGGATTGTTCGGCGAGTTGATGATCACCAGCCTGACGCTCTCGTCCAGCAGCGCTTCGAGCGCGTCAAAGTCCGGCTGCATGTCCCGCAGCGGCGGCACAGTCAGGAGCGATCCCCCGGCCGCTTCTGCAAAGACGCGGTATTCCATGAAATACGGCGCGAAGCTCACGGCCTTTTCCCCGGGCAGCAGCACGGCGCGGCAGAAAGCCGCAAGACCGGCCGAGGCGCCCATCGTGACGTAAACCTGCCGCCAGTCGAAGGGAGCGGCGCTTCTCTCACACAGCTGTCGGGCGATGGCCTTGCGCAGGCTCGGCAAGCCCAGCGCGGGCGTATAGGCGTGCAGCTCCACGCCGTTTGTCTCCGCCAGCACGGAGCGGAAGGCCTCGTCCACACAGGCGGGAGGCGGCACACAGGGATTGCCGATGGAGAAATCGAACACGTTCTCCCTGCCGATCTCCGCCTTGCGGGCGGCGGCGTAGCCGGCGAGGGCGCGGATGTTGTTTTCCGTGCGTCCCCAGGCGAGGCTTTGCGGATTGAGCGAAACGTTCATCGTTTTTCCTCCTTCCCCGGCGCGCGGCCGCGCGCGGCGAGCATGGCGTCCTTGAGCGACATCAGCTCCTCGGAGAGGTCCACGTAGTAGCCGTGCGGGTTTTCAAAGCGCTTGACCTCCGGCCAGAGCGCAGCGAGCTCGGCCGCGCATCTCGCGCGGATCTCCTCGAGCGTGGGCAGGCGATAGACCAGCTCGCCGCCGAGGAAGATCGGCTCAAGCAGTTCGCGCGCGGTGAAATTCTCCATCAGCTTGCGCTTCCAGCGCGCCTCGGGGTCGCAGATCTCCAGCGGCCGCGTGTCGTCCACGCGCTCATGGCGCAGGCAGATGTAATCCGCCTCGGCCATGCCGCTCTCGCGGCTGTAGAAGCGGTAGAGCTTCTTGAAGCCGGGATTTGTGATCTTGCCGACGTTCTCGCTGATCTTGATCTTCGGTATGACGGCGCCCTCCTCGTCCTCCACGGCGCAAAGCTTGTATACGCCGCCGAAGACGGGACTGCTCTTCGAGGTGATCAGCCGCTCGCCCACGCCGAAGGAGTCGATCTTCGCGCCCTGCCGCAGCAGATCGGCGATCAGCCATTCGTCGAGTGAGTTGGACACGGTGATCCTGCAGCCCGGCCAGCCGGCCTCGTCGAGCATCCTCCGCGCCTGTTTGGTCAGATAAGCCATGTCGCCCGAGTCGAAGCGGATGCCGCAGCTCGTGATGCCGAGCGGCCTGAGCACCTCGTTGAAGGCGCGGATCGCGTTAGGCACGCCGGAGCGCAGAGAATCGTAGGTGTCCACCAGCAGCACGGCGTTGGTCGGATAGCTGCGGCAGTAGCTGACGAAAGCTTCATACTCCGAGGGAAACATCTGCACCCAGGAGTGCGCCATCGTCCCCAGCGCTTTCACGCCGTAAAGAGGGTCGGAGACCGTGCAGGCCGTGCCGCAGCAGCCGCCGATATAGGCGGCCCGCGCGCCGACGACCGCGCCGGCGATGCCCTGGGCGCGGCGTGAGCCGAACTCCATCACGGCGCGGCCTTCGGCCGCGCGGCAGACGCGGCTGGCCTTGGTGGCGACGAGGCTCTGGTGATTGAACTCCAGCAGCAGATAGGTCTCGAGCAGCTGGGCCTGAACGGCCGGCGCGCGCACGGTGATCACCGGCTCGCGCGGGAAGATCGGCGTGCCCTCCGGCACCGCCCAAACGTCGCCCGTGAAGCGGAAATTCTTCAGATAATCGAGGAAGGCCTCGCTGAAAATGCCGCGAGAGCGCAGATAGTCTATATCCTCCGGTCCGAAATGCAGCTTTTGGATATAGTCGACGATCTGCTCGAGCCCCGCGGCGATGGCAAAGCCTCCGCTGTCCGGAACGTCGCGGAAAAAGAGGTCAAAATAACAGATCCGGTCTGCCATCCCGGCGTCGAGATAGCCGTTTCCCATCGTCAGCTCGTAAAAATCGCAGAGCATGGTGAGGTTGATCCCGTTCGCGCTTTTCAAGGCATACGCCTCCTTTATCTTGTTCGCTCTCATTATAGCCTCGCCGTATCGGCGGTGCAAGATACGTTTATCTTTTCACATTTTCGCCTGCCGTAACGATTGACTTGCCTATCCTTTTGGTATATTCTGATAATTGATGAAAAAGGCGAAAAAACAATATATACAGGAGACAGATCGATGATGAAGGAACTCTTCACGCCGGGCCGCACCGAGCTTGCGGGCAACCATACCGACCACCAAAAGGGACGGATCCTTGCCTCTGCGGTCGACCTCGGCCTTTACGCCCGGTACGAGGCAAACGACGAGAGCGTCGTGCGGATCCACTCGCTCGGCTACGAGCCCTTCGAGGTAAAGATCAATCAGCTGGCCGTCCGCCCGGCCGAATTCGGCTCGCCCAAGTCGCTCGTGCGCGGCATGATCAATGAATTCGCCGCGCTCGGCCTGCGGATCGGCGGCTTTGACGCCCGGCTGCGCAGCACGCTCGCTGCGGGATCGGGACTGAGTTCTTCGGCGGCCTTTTCCGTGATGATCGGCCGCATCCTCAGCGCGCTGTACAACGACGGCAAGGTCGACGCCGTGGTGATCGCGCGCGCCGCGCAGGCGGCCGAGAACAAGTATTTCGGCAAGCCCTGCGGCCTGATGGACCAGCTGGCCTGCTCGCTGGGCCATACGGTCTACGTCGATTTCAAGACCAACGAGATCGTCCCGCTTGTCGCGGACTTCGAGGCGATGGGCCTCACGCTCTGCCTGACCGACACGGGCGGCAGTCACGCGGGACTGGACAGCTCCTATGCCCGTATCCCTGCGGACATGGTGTATGTGGCCAATCTCTTCGACAAGGGCGTGCTCGGCGACGTCGACCCCGCCGCTTTCCGCGCCAAGGGCTGGGATCCGGCCAACCGCCCGGTGCGCCGCGCAATGCATTTCTTCGACGAGAACGAGCGCGTGCCGCTTATGCGCGACGCGCTGATCGCTCGCAACGGCGAGGAGTATATGCGCCTGATGAATGCATCCGGCCGCTCGTCCGAGGAGCTTCTGAACAACATCGTCACCAGCGCCACGGGCGACACCAAGTTGGCCGAGGGTCTGGAAAAGAGCCGCAAGCTGCTCGACGGCCGCGGCGCATGGCGCGTCCACGGCGGCGGCTTTGCCGGCTGCGTGCAGGCGCTGATGCCCTCGGACTTCTTCCCCACCTACAAAGAAGAGATGGAAAAGGAGTTCGGCGAAGGCAGCTGCCGCCATATCCGGCTGGTTTGAGTTTGGCGTCCGATCAGAAAAAAGGGACTGAGGAAAAGATCCTCAGTCCTTTTTCTTTTCGCTGAGCGTTGCGAAGAAGCTCGGGATACCCAGGTCGTGCAGCCGGCCGCTGCCGTTCGTATCTTCATAGAGCGAGAGCAGGGTGAAGCCCGCCTCGAGCTGGCCTCCGAGCTGCTCGTCGAGCGTGTGCGAAAACTGCACGCCGCCGTCGCTGCGGCGCAGCAGCTCCATCTGATCGCTGTTTGCGAGAGGATCGAAGGGCAGGCGGTTCACGATCTCGCGCTCGCCGTCGTCCGTGATGAAGTTCATGCCGTTGTCCAGCCCCGCGAGCAGCCGCCCGCCCGGACGGAGCACGCGCATACACTCCCGCCAGATCGGCCGGACCTCGCGGACGTAGCAGTTCGACACGGGATGGAAGATCAAATCGAAGCTCTCATCCGGGAAAGGCAGGGGCTTCGTCATGTCGGCGCGGACGATCTCGATCTCATAGCCCTCGCGAGCGGCCACGGCGCGCTCGCTGTCAAGCTGGCGCGGCGAGTAGTCCAGCACCGTGCACAACGCGCCGAGGGCGGCGAACACGGGCATCTGCTGCCCGCCTCCGCTTGCAAGACCCAGCACGCGCTTTCCCCTCAGCTCGCCGAACCAGCTGTGCGGCACGGCCTTCGTCGGCGTGAGCAGCACCTCCCACTCTCCGCGCAGAGCGCGCTCGTACCGCTCATGGGAAAGGGGACGTCCCCACTCCCAGCCCTCGGCGATCCAGCGGTCGATCGCCGCGGCGTTCAGATCCTGATATTCCATGCCGGTCAATCCCTTTTCCTTTTTTCGGATACCTGACGGAGCGCTTGGGATCTGTCAGCCGTCCGTATGGACATTATATCCCGCTGCCGGCGGTCCTGTAAAGGTCGAGAAATTCTTCCAGCGTGAGACCGTTTTCAGCCATGAAGGCGGCGGCCTCCTCGCCGACGTAGCGGAAATGCCAGGGCTCGTAGACATGGCCGGTAATCGCCTTGCGGTCCTTGGGATAGCGCAGGATGAAGCCGTATTCCCAGCAGTGGAGCTTCAGCCAGGCAAAGAGCTCGGTGTTTTCAAGGCTGCTGTCCTTGTCCTCGTAATAGCGGTCGGTGATGTCGACGGCCAGACCGCTGCGGTGCTCGCTCTCGCTCGGACGGTCGACGATGGTCTGCGCGGTATACTCCCCGTATTTTGCCGCGGTGCGGCGGTAAATGTGCGTCTGCGCTGCGGCGTCGGTGTAGCCGCAGGAGAGATAGACGCAAAGCCCGGCTGCGCGCGCCTCGGAGATCATCGCGCGCAGCGGCTCCGCAATCCGCGCGTCCACCGGCACGCCGCCGACGCGCACGGTCTCCTCCGGCTCCTCGAGCACCGGACGGCCGGAGCCGTAGAGCTGGAGCGGCCAGCGGGAGACGTCGAGATCGGGCTTGCTCTCGCTCAGACGGCGGTATGCGGCGCCGAGCGCGGCCGCGCTCGG
>JAFRDM010000086.1 GCA_017403885.1 Oscillospiraceae bacterium | reverse complement strand
GGAGAGATCCAGATCATCATTCCAGATGATTCAGTATCCCCCTACATCAACTTCCACACTTGTGAACAGTTCAGGGTGATCCTGCAGTGCTTTGAAAGCCGTCCACTTATCAAACAGCGGTTTTACATCGTACAGCTTGGTTACGCCTTCAGCGAACTGTACACTCAGGCGGTAATCCGGCAAAGCAGTTACTGCTTTTACCTTGTGAAACATATGATCAACTCCTTATTCCAGAGGGGCAAGGTTCTTAAACTCCTGAGTCTCCCACATCTGCAGGAGATCACTTTTGTGAATGGAGATCCATTCTTGAACCATGGCCAATGCTTTCGGGGGAAGGTGCCCTTCCAAAACTTCCCCTGTTTGAATACAAATCGCGGCCATGTCTTCACCATAAATGGCGTGAATGTGCGGCGGGTTATGCTCTGATTGCTGAAAATACATACGAATGATGATCCCATAAAATCTTGACAATACTGGCATAATCTCAAACCTCCTTCAAACTTCAATGATATTATATCACGGTATCGTGATAACTGCAAGATGTTTTTTCTCTTTGCTTTGACAAGCACTCAAGCTGAGAACGCAGCCGTCTCTACACTCCATCCCATACGCAAAAATTGGTGACATATGCGCACTTTACCCGCTCTGGGCTGCATGATATAATTCGTATGACATCAGCCATAGAAAGATTGCTCGCATCGGGAAATACGGTGCGGAGAATACTTTTCTAAAAACTTTGAATCACATGGAACATTTTGCCCGTTCTCGTGCCATGGTTAAGTGGAAGGGTAGAAAACGGGTAAAAAGTGAGGTGATAAGAATGACAGATAACAAGAAACAACCCGGCCCGAAAGGATTCATCCTGGTAGATCTGGTCGACAGAGGGAACATCGTGGAGATCCCGCTGGCGAGCAACAAAGCATGGCTGACGCTGTTCTACGCGCTGCCGGAAGAGTTGGTGTCCAAAGCAAAAGCTTATCTGGATTTCCCGCGCTGTCCTTATGAAGTCCTGCGCACTGACAAGTACGACAAGCTCATCAATGACGACATTTTTCTGGAGCTTGTCTGGGACTGCACCGCGTGGGCGGTGTGGCAATACTTCGAAGTGCCGGACAAGAAAAAGGGCGGCTACCGTGAAATCCCGGGAACGGATATGAATTACTCCGGAGACTTCCCGATCTGGCGATTGGCTTATGTGATGCTGCCGTATCTGCGTCAAAAGTTTGAGACAAACGGACTCTCTTTCCAATCGCTCTTCAACATGACGCCGGATATGGAGGTGCCCTATTTCAGCTACAAACAGTTCGGGAATCTGATCGGTAACCTGGTACCGATCATCGTCAAAGAGCAGAACTGGCAACCGATGATCGACGAAGCCTGGAACAACCGCACACCGGAAGATTACTCGGAATACTACAGTCAGGCCAAGGCGGATTTCGCACGAACCTGGGATCACAGCCGGACGAAAGTCGGCAAGATGCTTTCGATCGAAGAGCTGGCAGAGAAAGCAGAAGAGGCCGACTCGATCTTCGACATTCCCGATCCCCGCGCGCAATTCGAGACGAGAATCCTCGACAATTTAGCCATCTCCGAGTTCACGTCCACGCTTTCCGAGAGGGATATGAAGATCCTGGAACTGAAAAACTGCGGCTATTCGGTAACGGAGATTGCTCCGCTGGTCGGTTACCAATCGCACAGCGCGGTCGTCAAGCGGCTAAAGAAGATCACAGATCTCTACGACGATTTCGTTTCGAAGAAATACCAAAACTACCTGGAGACCTTTTGAAAAACAGAATCACCCTTCCTGTTAACAGTCATCGCTTTTGCGGTGGCTGTTTTTCTTAGCTCAAAAATTTGATGTGAGGAGGTTTTGACAATGAGTAAAGAGTTATTCGAGCAGCTTCCCGACGTACTGGATGCAAAGCGCTTGTCGGAAGCGCTGTCTATTTCCAAATCCGGCGCGTATGCCTTGATGAATCAAAAAGGATTCCCCGTTTTGAAAATCGGCGGACGCAAGCTGGTAACCAAACCGGATTTGATCGTTTGGATCCGAGATCATACCGGACGGGAGGTGAAGCTATGAACATGGAAGACTTGGAAAAAGTCAAGAAGGAGATTTCAAAAGCAGAAGATCGGATTCGCTATTATGAGCAGCAGGATAAAATCATGCGAAGCGAGATTCAGCGATTGACGAGAAAAGAGAGAACGCATCGACTTTGCATACGCGGCGGATTAGTCGAGCACTTCATTCTTGAACCGGATCTTCTGACGGATGCCGATGTTTACATTCTCCTATCGTCTCTGTTTGAAAGCGAAGAAACGCAAGAAAAGTTGAAAGCTCTGATCGAACATCGAAAAGAAGTCAACGAAAGAAAAGCGAAAGAAAACCCTTGACGGAGACAAGGGCGCAATTATACACCGGGTGGCTTGCACCCGGTGTTTTTGCGCTCTTCGAGGACTCTTGCAGAGACTCGATGGAGAAAAATCTTTCTCCATCACAGGGAACGCTGCGCTTTCCCTGCGCCGCTGCGCGGCTACCCATTTGCAAAAAACGAAGAGAGGAGGTTTGAAAAGTGCCATGTCCACACTTCAGCATTACGATCACGCAGCGCAGTCGTGGCCAATCCGCTGTGGCAGGAGCTGCGTACCAAAGCGGCGAAAAGCTGTATTCCGAATACGATCGGAAAACAAAATCCTACGCCGAAAAGCAGGGCATTGTTTACTCGGAGATCATGCTTCCGGCAAACGCCCCGCCGGAGTATTCCGACAGAAACACATTATGGAACTCAGTGGAAAGGATCGAAAAGCAGTGGAACTCCCAGCTCGCCCGACGCATTGTTCTGGCGCTCCCGCGTGAAGTCCCAGCTGACCAATATCCGGCCATGCTGCAGGATTTTTGCCGGGAGCATTTTGCTTCTCAGGGCATGTGCGTTGACTTCGCCATTCACGACAAAGGCGATGGGAATCCACACGCGCACATCATGCTGACGATGCGCGCGATGGATGAGCAAGGGAAGTGGCTTCCGAAAAGCCGCAAGGTTTATGACATCGACGAAAACGGAAACCGCATCCGACTCCCATCCGGCAACTGGAAAAGCCATAAGAAGGACACGGTGGATTGGAACGAGCAGAACAAAGCGGAGATCTGGCGGCACGGTTGGGAAGTCGTTACCAATCGCTATCTCGAACAAAACGGAAGAACGGAGCGCGTCGATCTCCGTTCCTTCGAGCGACAAGGGATCGAGCTTGCGCCGACGATCCATCTCGGCCCCGCGGTGACACAGATGGAAAAGCATGGGATCGAAACGAACATGGGAAATCTCAATCGGGATATCAAGCGAACGAACCGCGCGCTGCTTACGATTCGGAAACTGATTGCCGAGCTTAAAAGCTGGCTTGCGGAGTTGATTGAAAAACGAGACAAGCTCGTTGAAGAAATGCGCGAGCCGACCTTGCCTGAGTTGCTGATGCAGTACATGGATGATCGTCAAGCCGAACGCGAGGATTGGTCTGCTTCAGGCCAGCGCAAGGGCACTGTCATTGATCTGCAAAAGGTCTCGCATGTCGTTGTGTATTTGCAGGAGCATGAGATCGCCACGGTCGAGGATCTGCAAAACCACCTGGATGAAACGCAGACTGCGTTTGACGATCTGGACAAGCAGATCCACAACAAAGAGAAGCGAATGCGGGATATTCAGTCTCAGATCAAAGCGTGGGATTCTGTGGAGCAGCTGCTGCCTATTCATCACGAATACATCAAGATCGGCTGGAAGAGCAAAAAAGAAAAGTTCTATCAGACGCACAAGGCGGAGATCGACGAATACAACAAAGCCTTCCGTCTGCTGATCAAGCTCTATCCAGACAAGAAGGTTCCCATTAGCAGTTTGAAGGCCGAGTTGGAAAAGCTGCCCGCTGAAATCTCTGATCTTAAGCCGCAGCTGGACGCGGTCAAGGTCGATCTGGATGAACTGAAAACCATTCTCACGATCATCTCTCCGCCGGAAGAAATGCCCCAAGAAAAAGAAGAACCCAAGACTACGGTAACGCAGGCACCAAAAGAAAAAGCTTCGCTTATTGACAGGCTGCATGACAAGCAGCAGCTCGTCGATGAGCAGAAGCAGAAAGGGAAAACTCGCAGCATCAGCCGTGAGAACGAATTGTGAAAGCAGGTGAATCACCAAAATGTCAAAACGAAGGAGAAGAAGAAAACAAAAATACCGAGACGATAAAGGGAAGAAGGGAGAAACATGCCAAGAAAAAAGAAACTGATCAACAACAGCGATCTTCCCGATCACGAGATCGAAGCGATTGCCCGATGTATCTATCCGGATATTCTGGAGTTGTTCGAGAGTGAAGAAGGTCAAAAAGAGTTTGCCGAGTGGAAGGCAAGAAAGGCTCAGGAGGAAAAGAAAAATGAGCAGTAAAAGATTTCAGAGAAAGTGCTTGCAAGTTCCCAAAAGTTATGTTAATTTGACATTGAGAAGAATGTCATGTTGGAGGAGATGCAGGCAGATGAAGATTTTAGGGGAGCGCTTGAAGCAGTTGCGGGAGGAAAACGGCTTTTCGCAAAACAAGCTGGCCAAGCTGATCGGTGTGCCGCAGTCCAGCGTCAACCGCTATGAAACCGGTTTTACCAATCCCACGCCGGAAACGCTGCTTTGGTATGCGGACTACTTCGATGTGTCCATGGATTTCATCTTTGGGCGCACGGACAAGCCGCAGGGGAAGAATTACAAATACAAGCCGAAGCTCGACCCGGAAATGGCACGGTTTGTGGAGATGTGCTTTGAACCCGGAACGAAGATGAACAAGGAGCTGCGCCTGCAAGTGGTGAAAATGCTTTCGGAGGAAAAGAAATGAAGGCCGTCATCTATGCCCGCTATTCCTCCGACAACCAGCGTGAAGAGAGCATAGAGGGACAGCTCCGCGAGTGTACGGCCTTCGCTGAGAAGAACGGCTATACAGTTCTACGTCACTACATTGACCGTGCCTTCTCCGCAAAGACCGACAACCGCCCGGAGTTCCAGAACATGATCAAGGACAGTGCCCAGGGCTTGTTCGATATCGTCCTCGTCTGGAAACTGGATCGTTTTTCTCGCAACCGCTATGACAGCGCTCATTACAAGTCCATTCTCAAAAAGAATAGTGTCAAGGTAGTCTCTGCCACGGAGAAGATTTCAGAAGGTTCCGAAGGCATCCTGATGGAGTCCATTTTGGAAGGGTTCGCCGAGTACTACTCGGCGGATCTCTCCGAGAAAATCGTACGCGGCATGACAGAGAACGCCCTCAAGTGCAGGTTTAATGGCGGCGGACATACCATCGGCTATGTCATTGACGAAGAACAGTTTTTTCAGCTCGACCCGCTCACTGCCCCGCTTGTCTTGGAAGCGTTCAAAAAGTATGACAGCGGAGCAACTATGAAAGAAATCCGCGACTGGATGAATGAGCAAGGTTTCCTGAATAGTCGGGGAAAACCCATTGCATATAGCGGAGTAGAGCATATTCTGTCCAATCGACGCTATCTTGGAGAGTACCGCTACCGGGATATCCTTGTGCCGGATGGTATTCCGCAGATCGTTCCGCAGGACTTGTTTGATCGGGTACAAGCCAGAATGGAGAAGAACAAAAAGTCTCCCGCCCGGTACAAGGCGGACGATGAATACATTCTTTCTGGCAAGTTGTTTTGCGGATACTGTGGTGAACCAATGATCGGCGAGAGTGGCACTGGACGGAACGGTGTGTATCACTACTACAAGTGCTCGTCGATCAAACGCAAGCTGAAGGACTGTTCCAAGAAAACGATGAAGAAGGAGTGGCTGGAAGATACTGTTATTCAGGCGATCAGAGAGTTCTTGGACGAGCCGGGTACTGTGGATGCGGTCATCGAACTTGTGATGGATTTACAGGGACGTGACAGCCTCAGCCTGCCGGCCTTTGAGAAGCAGCTCAGCGAGACGAACACCGCCATTGATAATCTGTTGAAAGCCATCCAGCAGGGAATCCTGACGAAGTCCACGAAAGAACGGCTGGAGCAGTTGGAAGCCTCGCGGGATGAGCTGGAGCAGAAGATTGCTTTGGAGAAGCTGGCCAAGCCCAAGGTGTCTGAGGATTTCATCCGATTCTGGCTCAAGCGTTTTCAGTATCTAGACACAGCTAAGTTGGAGCACCAGAAGATGCTGATCGGCACCTTCGTCAACGCGATCTACCTCTACGATGACAAAGCCGTCATCGCGCTAAACTACAAGGACGGGACTAAAACTGTAAATTTTAACGATATGGAGTGCGCGTTATCTCAACGCGCCTCCATCCCCGGTTCGGATTTGGAAATCTTATCTCCACCAAAAGAAACAGTCACCCGAAAGGGTGGCTGTTTCTTTTGCTGAAAAGAGCTTAACACACAGCTGACCTCAAAACGCGAAGCGTTTTTTGAGCGAAGCGGAAGAAGTTGCGAAGCAAGGCGCGAAGCGGCAGGCTTCGCAGCGGTTCGATCCCGCTTATCTCCACCAAAAGAAACAGTCGCCCGAAAGGGCGGCTGTTTTCTTTTGGTGGAGGTGGGCTGATACACCGCTGACCTCCTGCTTTTCAGATACAGCCGTCTTTGCCTGTTGACAACTCGCCCCGAAGATGACACAATTAATATAAGTATTTTCACCGCCCGGCAGGGAAGGGAGCAAAGAATGATCTTTTTTCAGCAGTTCTATCTTGACAGAGAAAAGGATATCGCCGTAGAGCTGTATTTCGAAGGGGAGAGGCTTTACTACGTGATCCGTACCCCGAACCACCGCACGGGGAATCTGATCACCAATCTGGCTGCGCTCTGCGGTCTGGAGACCAGCTTCGACGAGCACGGACTGAAGGTCATCCGCGACGAGATCCCCTGCTATGTGGACGGCGACAACCGCAGCATCTATATCCTGCGTCTGGGCAACACCAAAATCGCCAACATTTACCCGGACGGCCGCGTTGAGCTGAAGGCGTCGATCCCCGCGATCTCCAAAACGCTGATGAGCCAGACGAAGGACTACCGCCTGGGCGTGGAAAAAACGATCGTCAAGACCTATATCCGGTCCGACTGCAAGTTCCGCACGGATCTGCACACGCATATGAACGGCATTCTGCCGCCGGACGCTCTGATCGCGCTGGGCATCGTACACCAGATCCGTTATCCCTATTATTACATCAAAAAGCTCTCTCTGCGCTGCACGGAGCGGCAGATCGCCGCGCTGGAGGAAAAGCGCCGCGAGACGGAAAAGGCGCTCGGCGACATCCCGCTGACCGGTAAACACCGCGAGCGCAGGATCGACGATTTCACCTTTATCAACTTTGCCGACCTGATCCTCGGCGACCCGGCGGACGCGGACTATAATATCGAGCGCGTGCGCAATTCGCTCACGATCCCGAAGGACGGGCAGGCGGTGTTCGCTGATCTGGAAAAAGTCTATCTCTACCGCTATGTTTTCACAAAGGGACAGCGCTCGGACGAGCCGTTCTCCGGCGTCAATATCGAGGGCATCCCCGACCGCGAGGTCCGCGCCTATGCCCAGCGGATGTACCGTGACCGCGAGGACGACCGCTACCGCGCCAATACGCTGTATCAGGATCTGCTGCTGTGGATCGCTCGCGAGTATCAGAAGCACGGCATCGAATACGCCGAGATCACCGACACGGCGCTGCTCAACCGCGCAGAGTTCCCGGCCAAGCTGCGGCAGATCCATGAGATCATGCCGAACGTCATGCGTGAGACGGGCGTAATGCTGCGTTTCCTCGCCGGCATCCGCCGTATCCCGCTTACGATCGTGCGCGACCATGTGACGCCGAACGATTATCTGGCGGAGAACCTGCGCTCCCTGAGCGTGATTGCCGACGATCCCTACGTCGCCGGCAGCGATATCGTCGGCGAGGAGATCAACGACATCCTTGAGCTGCGAAGCGTGATCCGCGAGCTGGTGAAGCTTGCGGGAGAAGAAAAGGGTTTTGTGATCCGCATACACGCGGGTGAAAACGACAGTCTGCGCGATAATATCGCCAACAGCATCCGCTGCGTGGCCGAGTCGCTGCAGCCGGGACAGAGCTTCCCGCCGATGCGCGTCGGACACGGCCTGTACGCCTGCGACCTGCGCAGTCCGGGCGGGAAAAAACTGCTGGAGGACATGCGCGGCTACGGCGTGACGCTGGAGTTTCAGATCACCTCGAACGTTCGACTGAACAACCTGAGTCATCTTGATCGACACCCGCTGCGGCAGTATCTCGGCGCCGGCGTCAAGTGCGTGCAGGGCACGGACGGATGCGCTCTGTACGGCACCAATTCGATCGACGAGGAGCTGAGCCTTGAAAAGCTGCTTGGTCTGACGCACGAGGAGCTGCTGCGCATGCGTCAGGCGGAGGACGGCATTCTGGAAGAGAGCCGCCGCGTCTTCCGCGAGAAAGAGGAGCGTTTCCGCGAGCGCTTCGCGGGCGGAGATATCGAAAGGTTTTACCGCCTGCGGCAGGAGAACGCCGTTCCCGTGGCCGCCGATCTGTGGCAGGGATCCGGGAAGATCGACGCCGAGGACGCTCTGCGCGCACAGCTTGCGGTGCTGCCCGAGGGGATGATCCCCGTCGTCGCGGCGGGCGGCAGCTTCAACAACAGCAGCCACCGCACGCTGATTAAGGACGGCGACCGCGCCCTGATCGATGCGCTGATCGAGGGGGCCGACCCGAAGAAGGTGTTCTTCGTCGTCGGTCACTCGCTCTCCGGGCAGGAGGGCTATCTGGTCCGCCGCGCGGCCGGACGCTTCGGCGTTTTTGCGATCGTACCGGGCAGGATCAGCGCAGCGGAGCGCGCGCGTCTTAAGGCCTCCGGCGTCGGGATCCTGATCTCCATCGAAAACTCGGCGATGGGCCTGTACAAAAGCTTTTCCTACGAGATCTTTGCCCGCATGCCATCGGTGCTGCTGGCCTTCGACGGCAATTCCGCCGCGCTGAACCTCATCCAGGAGGCGCGCAACGGCACGCAAAGCTGCAGCATCTTTATCAATCCCCGCTCGCGCGGTCTGACGGCGAAGGCCAGGATGATCAAGGGCTATGTCAGACCGCTGACGGACGCCGCCGCCGTACTTGCCGAGCTGGATGCCAAGGCCGAGCGGACGATTTGAGATCGGGGAAAGAATAGGGCTTTTCAAATCAAAAAAAAGCGTGTATAATGACCAAAGCTTTCATTCATACGCTGAAAAGAGAGAAAAACAATGGCTGAACATACGAAACATAAAGTATCGAAAAAAGCCCTGACGGAAAAACGGGCCGAGGAACTCGAGGATCTCCGGGAAGAGGATCTCGAGGAGGAGCTTGACGACGAGGAATTCGACGACGAGGACGAAGCGCCGCGCCGTTCGGGAAAGAAAAAGGCGAAGAGGAAAAAGCGCCGGGGCTTTCCCGTCGGCGGGCTGATTCTCATGCTGTTCCTGATCGCCGTCATTCTCATCGCGGGCTATTACGGCAAGCAGTATATGGACGCCGTTACGGCGCTCAGGGGCGAATACGAAAGCGCCCTGCAGAACGCCGAGGCCGAGCGGGACGAGGCCGCTGCGCTGCGTGCCGAGGCCGACCCGGACTCCGCCGGGCATATTGCCGAGCGAGAGCTGCTGACGGACGGCATGATCGCCGAGGCGGAATCGGAAGCCGAAGCGCTGCGCAAGCAGGGAGAGGAGACCGACGCCGCCATCCGCGAGGCGGAAAAGACGATCAGCGAACTGCAGGACGCAGAGGGCTACGAGTATTACCGCGCGATCTATGACGAATACGTGGAAGGGAGGGCTTACGTTGAGGGTCTTCTTTCGGGTAATTAACAGCATCCTCCTGACGGCGGCCCTGCTTGCCGCGGGCTTTTGCGCCTATTATGTGTATTCCTATATGACCTTCCCGGCCGACCGTTACCACGCGGAGATCTCCGCGACCGAGGCGGAGACCGAGCGGCTGCGCGGTGAAACGGTCGCAGCCCGCGAGGAAACCGAGCAGAGACTCGATTTCCTGCGCGCGGACATCCGCAACAACGGCGCCGAGGCCGTCGCGCTCGCCGACAGCATCGACGAAATGAAGGCCGCGCAGGCTGAAAAAGACGTGAAGCTGCAGGAGGCGCAGGAAGAGGCCGCGCTTCTGCGGGACATGCCCGGCGCCGTGGAAAACGCACGCAGACAGTACGGCCTGAAGATCCGCGAGCTGGAGGACAAGATCCTTAGCGGCGAGAGCGAAGTCAGGATCTGCTACTGGACGCTTGACGACGGGCCGACCTTTATCACTAAGGATTTCCTCGACGCGCTTGACGAAATGGGCGAGCATGTACACGTGACATTCTTTACGGCCAACGGCGCCAACGAGTCGAAGGATGAGGAAGAGATGCTGCGCCGTGAGATGATGAGCGGACACAGCGTACAGAACCACACCTTCTCCCACGACTATTGGGAGGGCGGACAGGTTTATATCTCTCTCGACAGCTTCCGCGAACAGGTCGAGAAGCAGGACGAATGGCTCTATCAGGTCACCGGCTTCCATCCGGGCATTTTCCGCTTCCCCGGCGGCGCCGCCTGGGGCGGAGATCTGCTCCCCGGCGCGAAGGATCTGCTCAGGGAAATGGGCTACGAGTGGGCGGACTGGAACTGCAACCTCTACGACGCGGGGCAGGAGCTTCCCACAGCCGCGCTGGAGGAGTACCGCGCGATCACCCAGGCCTCGGAAGAAAAGATCGCCGTGATCCTGGGGCACGACTGGAACATGCAGACGCTTATCGCCATGAAGGGCGCGATCCCCGTCCTGCAGGAGAAAGGCTACGTTTTCCTGCCGCTGTTCCCCGAATCCGCGATGATGGGCTTCAACGCCACGCGCTGAGGAGCCTGATCGACGTTTGAGCTCAGACGGCCTTTTCGATCACGGAAAAGGCCGTCTGACGATATCAGGGACAAAGAAAGGAGCTGAGAATATGCCGCCTTTTCAGCGCGCGGATCTGCTGATCCCGCGGCCGGAGCTGTTGGAGCGCTGGCCCGTGATCGCCTGCGACCAGTTCACCTCGCAGCCGGAATACTGGCGCCGTACGGCCGAGACGGTAGGCGAGGCTCCCTCTGCATATCGCTTGATCCTCCCGGAGGCGGAGCTGGGGGACAACGATGAGGCGCGGATCGAAACGATCGACCGTACGATGGCAGACTACCTCGCCGCGGATGTGTTCCGCGTTTTCCCGAACAGCTATGTCTACGTAGAGCGCACGCTGCGGAACGGCAGCGTCCGCAGGGGAGTGGTCGGCGCCGTCGATCTGGAGGCCTACGACTATCGCGACGACGCGAAGACGCCCATACGCGCAACGGAGCGGACAGTCGTTTCCCGCATCCCGCCGCGCGTCCGTATCCGTTCTGGAGCGCCGATCGAATGCTCTCATGTGATTTTGCTGTGCGCCGACCGGGAAAAACGGCTGATCGAGGAGACCGAAAAGGGCGAGATGCTTTATGACCTCGATCTGATGCAGGGCGGCGGGCATATCACGGGCTGGCTTGTGGACGGCGAGCGGGCCGACCGTTTTGACAAACGGCTTGCCGAGTATTTGTCCGGGACCGAGGACGGATTCTGCTTTGCCGTCGGTGACGGCAACCATTCTCTCGCAGCGGCAAAGACCTGCTGGGAGGAGCTGAAGCGGCAGGACGGCAGCCTGATCGGCAGCGGACATCCCGCCCGCTACGCGATGGTCGAGCTGGAAAACCTCTTCGACTCCGTTCAGGTGTTTGAGCCGATCCACCGTATCGTCCGCGGCGTCGATCCCGCGAAGCTGCTCGCGGCGCTGGGGGAGAGATACGACCGCAGCGGCGCGTCCGTTCTGTGGTATACGAAGCTGGGCGGCGGCGTCCTTCGCTTCGCGCGTGACGCGTTCCCGCTGGATGCGCTCCAGTGCGCGCTGGACGAGTATCTCGCTTCGGAGGGCGGCAGCATCGACTATATCCACGGCGAGGACGTGGCCCTGCGCCTGGGGCGCGAGGAAGGGGCGATCGCCTTTCTTCTGCCCCCAATCGACAAGGACGCGCTTTTCCAGAGCATCTCCCGTTGCGGCGTCCTGCCGCGCAAGACCTTTTCGATCGGACACGCCGAGGAAAAACGCTATTATCTCGAATGCAGAAAGATCCTTCTCTGAAGAGAAGGATCTTTTTTCGGCCGACGGACGGCAACCATATATTTTGTATGAAACGACGGTCCTGTTTTTGTTCCGGCACAATCTGTCGTGATCTCGGAGAAGTTCATTATTGATTTTTATCGGCGTGAAGACTATAATAACTCAGTAAAGCATGAGAGCGACGACTCTCTTTGCTTTGAATAAAATAACGTTCCGCGTAAAGGAGGTCAACTGGATCGTTATTAGCGCCAGGACCTGAAAAGGTTGACGAGGAGTGGCAGTTGTCGAAAGACTCGGCGGATGCTGCCACGGCCGGCGGCGGGCCGTCAGGGCGGGGATAAAAAGCAGAATCAACACTGTAACAGAGCCTCGTTCGGCGCCGCATCCAGCCATGTGTTTTCTCATGGCGGACAATCCTCTATGTAAGGAGAAGAGCATGTATACGATAAAAGACCTGTACGATCTCGACCATACGCTGGCAAAGGACTATCTTCTGCAGTTCACCTATCCCTGGGAGGCGCTGAAGGGCATCAAGGACTTCATCCTGCAGCTCGGGCCGACGCTGGGGGAGGACTATGAGGAAGTCTCCGAGCACGTATGGGTACATAAGACCGCGAAGGTATTCCCGAGCGCCTGGCTCGGCGCGCCCTGCATTATCGGACCCGAGACCGAAGTGCGCCACTGCGCCTTTATCCGCTCGTCCGCGCTCGTCGGAGCGAACTGCGTCGTCGGCAATTCGGTCGAGCTGAAGAACGTGATCCTCTTCGACCATGTCCAGACGCCGCATTACAACTACGTCGGCGACTCGATCCTCGGCTACCGTTCCCACATGGGAGCCGGCTCCATCACCTCCAACGTGAAGTCGGACAAAAAGCTCGTCGTCGTCCACAACGGAACCGAGCAGATCGAGACCGGCATCAAGAAATTCGGCGCGATGCTCGGCGATTACGTCGAGGTCGGCTGCAACAGCGTCTGCAATCCCGGCACGGTCGTCGGGCGGCACAGCAACATTTATCCCACCTCTTGCGTGCGCGGCGTCGTCCCTGAAAACAGCATTTTCAAGGACAACGGCGTGATCGTGGAGAAGCACGAGTAACAAATCAAACTGTCAAGGAGTATGTGTTATGCGAGTAGTCATTCAGGACAACTACGATAAAATGAGCAGGTGGGCTGCCGCCTATATCGCCGCGAAGATCAACGCGCACAACGAGGATCGCCCCTTCGTGCTCGGCCTGCCGACGGGCTCGTCCCCGATCGGGGTTTACAAAGAGCTGATCCGCATGAACCGCGCGGGCGAGCTCTCCTTCGCCAACGTCGTCACCTTCAACATGGACGAATATCTCGGCCTTCCGCATGAGCATGACCAGAGCTACTGGTATTTCATGCACGACACCTTCTTCGATCATCTCGTCGACATGAAGCCGGAGAACATCAACATCCTCAACGGCATGACCGACGATCCGGCAGGCGAGTGCGCCCGCTACGAGGAGAAGATCGCCTCCTGCGGCGGGATCGACCTCTTCATGGGCGGCATCGGCGTGGACGGACACCTGGCTTTCAACGAGCCCTTTACCTCGCTCTCCTCCCGCACGGGCCTGCGCGACCTCACGACCGACACGCGCATTGTCAACAGCCGTTTCTTCGGCGGCGACCCGGAGAAGGTCCCGGCTCAGGCGCTCTCCGTCGGCATCGGTACGGTGACCGATTCAAAGGAAGTGCTCGTGCTCATCAGCGGCCACAACAAGGCCCGCGCCCTGGCGGCGACCGTCGAGGGCGGCGTCAGCCAAAAGTGGACCTGCAGCGCTCTGCAGCTGCACAACGGCGCGATCATCGCCTGCGACGAAGCCGCCTGCGGAGAGCTGACCGTAGACACCTACAAGTATTTCCTTGACATCGAGAAGAAGGAGAGACTGTAATATGGGCAAATACTTCGGCACCGACGGCTTCCGCGGCGAAGCGAACAAGACGCTCGATTATGAACACGCGATCAGGATCGGCCGCTATCTCGGCTGGTACTACGGCGCGAGGCTAAACCGCAAGGCCAAGGTCGTCATCGGCAAGGACACCCGCCGTTCGAGCTATATGTTCGAATACGCGCTCTGCGCCGGCCTGATGGCCTCGGGCGCGGACGCCTATATCATGCACGTCACGACCACGCCCTCCGTGTCCTATATCGCGCGCGTGGACGATTTCGACTGCGGCATCATGATCTCCGCCTCGCACAACCCCTTCTACGACAACGGCATCAAGATCGTCAACAACAACGGCGAGAAGATGGACGAGGAGACGCTGCTGGGCATCGAGGACTACATCGACGGGAAGATGGAGCTGCCGCTTGCCGAACGCGACAAGATCGGCCGTACGGTGGACTATGTCGCGGGACGCAACCGCTATATCGGGTATCTGATCTCGCTGTCCCGTTTCAGCTTCAAGAACGTCAAGGTCGGCCTCGACGTCGCCAACGGCGCGGCCTGGCAGATCGCCAAGAGCGTTTTTGACGCGCTGGGGGCGAAGACCTATGTGATGAACGCCGAGCCCGACGGATACAACATCAACACGGACTGCGGCAGCACCCACATCGAGCATCTGCAGAACTTCGTCCTCGGCAACCGCCTCGACATCGGCTTTGCCTACGACGGCGACGCGGACCGCTGCATCTGCGTGGATGAAAAGGGCAAGGTCGTCACGGGCGACCACACGATCTATATCTGCGGCCTGTACATGAAGGAGCACGGCAAGCTGGCGAACAACAAGGTCGTCACCACCGTCATGAGCAACTTCGGCCTGTACAAGGCGCTCGACGCGGTCGATATCGGTTATGAGAAGACCAAGGTCGGCGACAAGTACGTGTATGAGAACATGGTCGAGAACGGCCACAAGATCGGCGGCGAGCAGTCCGGCCACGTGATCTTCACCGAGCACGCCACCACGGGCGACGGCATCCTCACGAGCATCAAGCTCATGGAGGTCATGCTCGACAAGGAAAAGCCCATGAGCGAGCTGGCCGCGCCGGTCGTGTTCTACCCGCAGGTGCTCAAAAACGTGCGCGTCAGGTCCAAGCCCGAGGCGCAGAACGACCCGGACGTGCAGGCCGCGGTGGCAAAGGTCGCCGAGGAGCTGGGCGACACGGGCCGCATCCTCGTCCGCGAAAGCGGGACCGAGCCGGTCATCCGCGTGATGGTCGAGGCCGGCACGAAGGAGATCTGCGAAAAGCATGTCGACGGCGTGATCGAGGTCATCCGGGCCAAGGGCCACATCGCGTAAGCGCTTTCAATAAAAAGAAGCCCGAAACGGGCTTCTTTTTATTTGCAAAACACGCGGGGAAAGGCTATACTGCTGATATATCGAAAAAAGGAGCGGGGCTCAATGAGAAACATGTTTCGGCTGATTTCCGAAAAGCTGTCGGCGGGCGAGGATCTGGTGCTGGTCACGGTCATCGCCTCCTCGGGCGCCACGCCGCGCGGCGCGGGCGCGCGCATGCTTGTGGGGAAGGAAGGACGGCTCAGCGGAACGATCGGCGGCGGTGCGGTGGAATACCGCAGCCAGCAGATGGCCGCAAAGGTGCTGGAGGACAAGCAGTCCTTCGAACACGGCTTCAATCTCACGAAAGACGACGTGCAGAGGCTGGGCATGATCTGCGGGGGCGCGGTCAGCGTGTTCTTCGGCTATCTCCCGGCGGGAGACGAGAGAACGCTGGAGATCGCCCGCATGGCGGAGGAATGCTTTGCCGCGGGGCGCGATCTGTGGCTGATCAGCGACATCGCGGACGCCGGACGCATCGGCCTGTATACCCGCGAGGAGGGCTGTTTCGGCGTCGACACGCCCGACTGGCTGGCGGAAGAGCTCGGCCGTCATCCCGTGCGCGTCCGCAGGGACGGCCGCGATCTCTACGCCGAGCAGATCAATTCCTCGGGGCGCGTCTACGTCTTCGGCTGCGGCCACGTCGCGCAGGAGCTTGTCCCCGTGCTCGCGCATGTGGGCTTCCGCTGCGTCGCGCTCGACGACAGGCCGGAGTTTGCCGCAAAGGAACTCTTCCCCGACGCGGAGGATGTCATTCTCTGCGATTTCGAGCGCCTGTCCGAGAGCATCACGGTCACGGAGGAGGACTATGTCTGCGTGATGACGCGCGGCCATGCCTTCGACGCTGTGGTGCAGGCGCAGATGCTGATGACGAAGGCCTGCTATATCGGCGTGATCGGCAGCGCGCGGAAAAAGGCGGGCGTGTATCAGCGCCTCAAGGAGGAATACGGCTTCGCGGACGAGGTGTTCGCGCGCATCACCTCTCCCATCGGGCTGCCGATCAAGGCCGAGACGCCGGCGGAGATCGCGATCTCCATCGCCGCGCAGCTGATCGAATTCAGGGCAAGACGCAATGAAGAATGATTTTTTCGCGCTCTACGACGCGCTTTCCGACGGTGTGGAAAGCAGCGAGAGGATCGAATACGCCCGCCTGGGCGAGCGTTGGGCGCTTGTTGAGACGGCTTCCTCCTCCGGCATGACCATGTTCACCGAGGGACACAGCATCGCGCCGATATTTCCTTCGATGGAGGGACTTTCGCTGCGCGAGGCGGCCGAAGCCGTCAAAAGCTGGAATCTTGAGGAGGCCTCGCTCGGTCTGGCCGCGGCCAACGCATTTTACAACAGGCCGGAGCGGCTGGACGCCCTCGGAGCGCGCGTATCGATGGACGTGTTTTATACCGACGGTATCGATCTGCGCGGGCTGACCGTCGGCATCGTCGGCCATATGCACGGACCGCGCGGCCTGCGCGAGATGGCAAAGGCGGTCTATACGCTCGAACGCGCGCCGCAGGAGGGCGACTACCCCGACAGCGCCTGCGATCTGCTGCTGCCCCGGTGTGATCTGGTGCTGGTCACGGGCAGCTCGCTCATCAACAAAACCCTGCCGCATCTGCTGGAGCTCTGCGAGCAGGCGACCGTGATCCTCACGGGGCCGTCCGTACCGCTGTGCCCGGCGCTCTTGGACTGCGGGATCGACCGCATCGCCGGCATGGCGATCGCCGACCGCGCGGCACTGCGCGCGCGGGTCGAGAGCGGTCAGCGCGGCTCGCCCTACGGCGAAGGGATCCCGTTCCTGCTGAAGAGGGAATAAAAAAAGAACCTTTGCGTTTTCAAATACGCAGAGGTTCTTTTTTCTGCCGCTCATTTGACAAATCCGATGGACACGGCGGGAGCGCACCGGGCGATCGCGGCGAGCGCGTCGTCCATGGCCTTTTCGTCCTCGCTCATGATGTCGCCCCATTCCTTCCCGTCCACGACGAGGACGAGCCGGTAATAGGCGAACACGGCCTTGCCGCAGCAGAAGCGGCCGTTGACCTCCTGGATGCGGATGAAGGCACGCTCGAGCGACGGATAGGGGATGTATTTCGTCTTGAAGCCGTCGCGGTAATACACGCCGAGCGCGCCGACGAAGGCCTTGTCGAACCTGACCGCGCTCTCAAAATCGGCCTGAACGGCGCCGTCCGTGACCGCGCCGGCAGGGGAGTGGAATCTTTTTTCTGACATGAAGGATCGCCTCCGTTTTTGTTTTTTCCATCATATCACATATTTCTTGCGCGCACCAGCGCTTTATGGTATAAATGAATTAAGCTCAAGTGTTCAAAAAATATTTAAAATAAACGGGAGGATCTGCCATGCACTGCACAAGAAAAGTCCTTGACGACCTGATCTGGGTCGGCGCGGACGACCGCCGCCTGAGCTGCTTCGAGGGCGTATACAGCGTACCCGACGGCGTTTCCTACAACTCCTTTTTGATGCTCGATGAAAAGACCGTGCTGTTCGACACCGTGGACAAGGCGGTGTACCAGGCTTTCTTTGAAAACGTGGAATACGCGCTCGGCGGGCGTGAGCTCGACTATCTGCTCATTTCCCACATGGAGCCCGACCACGCCTATACCATCGGCGATCTGATCGTCCGCTACCCGAAGGTGAAGATCATCTGCAACGCGAAGATCCAGACCATGCTGGGCCAGTTCTTCCACGTCGACTTTTCCGATCGTATCGTCCTGGTCAAGGAAGGCGACAGCTTCTCCTGCGGCCGCCATGTGCTGAACTTCGTCAACGCCCCGATGGTCCACTGGCCCGAGGTCATGATGACTTACGATTCCACCGACGGCATCCTGTTTTCGGCGGACGCCTTCGGCCTCTTCGGCGCGCTCAACGGCCGTCTCTTCGCCGATGAGACCGACTTCTTCACCGAGCATCTCGACGAGGCGCGGCGCTACTACACCAACATCGTGGGCAAATACGGCCCGCAGGTGCAGAGCGTGCTGAAAAAAGCCGCCAAGCTCGACATCAAATACGTCTGCCCGCTGCACGGCTTCGTCTGGCGCAGCCACTTCGGCGATTTTCTGGAGAAGTATCTGCTCTGGAGTAGCTACACCCCCGAGGAGCAGAGCGTTCTGATCGCTTACGCCTCCGTCTACGGCCACACCGAGAACGCAGCGAATATCCTCGCGGCCAAGCTCGCGGAAAAAGGCGTGCGCGTCCGCATGCACGACACCTCCGTCATCCCAGCCAGCAATATCGTGTCCGACGCGTTCCGCTGCAGCCATCTCGTTTTCGCGGCCACGACCTATAACGCCGGCGTGTTCGTGACGATGGAGAACCTGCTGCACGATATCGCCGCCCACAATCTGCAGAACCGCAAGGTCGCGATCATCGAAAACGGCAGCTGGGCGCCCATGAGCGGCAAGGTCATGCGCGAGATCCTCGCCGGATTGAAGAAGATCGAGTACATCGGCGACGGCGTCACGCTCAAGTCCGCGCTCGCCGAGGGTCAGGACGCCGAGCTCGAAGCGCTCGCCGGAGCGATCGCGGCGGATATCCTGCCCCCGCCCGTCGAAGCGCCCGCTGCCGCTGCCGCCGCCGCGCCTGCCGTCCTTTCTCCGGACGCCGTGGATCCGAAGGCCTTCAACAAGTTCAGCTACGGCGTCGAGGTGCTGACCACCCGCGTGGACGGCAAGGATTACGGCTGCATCATCAACACGGCCGGCCAGGTCGCCGCGGGCGACGTGAAGAAGGTCACGATCTCCGTCATCAAAAAGAACAACACCTGCGACATGGTCATGAAGGCCGGCAGATTCAACATCTCCATCCTCACCGAGGACGCGCCCTACTCCGTGTTCCAGCACTTCGGCTTCCAGAGCGGCCGCGACGTGGACAAGTTTGCCGACGTGCCTTACGACGACCGCACGGCGAACGGCATCCGCTATATCCCGACCTACACCAACGCCGTGTTCTCCTGCGAGGTGATCGAGCACTACGACCTCGAGACGCAGATGCTCTACATCGCCCGCGTCGTCGAGGCGAAGGTGCTCTCCAACGCGCCGAGCTGCACCTACGGCTACTACCACGCCCACATCAAGCCCAAGAAGAACCCCGCGCCCGAGCAGAAGGAATGCTGGGTTTGCAAGGTCTGCGGCTATGTGCACGAGGGCGCGGAGATGCCCGACGATTTCTCCTGCCCGCTGTGCAAGCACGGCAAGGAGGACTTCGAGCACGTCGTTCCCGACAGCACGCCCAAGCAGAAGGGCTATGTCTGCAAGATCTGCGGCCACTTCGAGCCCTGCGACGGCGAGCTCCCGGCGGACTACACCTGCCCGCTGTGCAAACACACGCGCGAGGACTTCGAGCCCGCGGAGCAATAATCGTATGATCCCCAAGGGCGGGACAGAGCCATCTCTGTCCCGCCCTTTTCCGCCCTCGGCCGCAGCTTGTTTTGTCATTTTTGTGCAGACTGACAAAATTGACAGCTTTTTAACGGGCTTGTCAGAAACTTGTCCAGCAATTTCAACGGTTTTTCTCCCGGAAGGCATAGACAATTTATGACAGCTTATGATATGATGAATAAGTAACTAAATGCGAGGTGAAGCGTATATGATCCACACTTTCAAGCGCGGCGTGCATCCCAAATACATGAAAGCGCCCGGGATCCCGATCTCGGTCGTCACGCCGCCCCCTCAGGTGATCATCCCCATGGCCCAGCACATCGGCGCGCCCGACAAGCCGATCGTAGCCGTCGGCGACTATGTGAAGATGGGGCAGAAGATCGGCGAGAATCCCGCGCCGGTCTCCGCGCCGGTTCACGCTTCCGTCTCCGGCAAGGTCGTGGCGATAGAGCCGAGGCCTCATCCCCTGGGCGATATGATCATGTCTGTCGTGATCGAGAACGATTACAAGGACACGCCCTGCGAAGACCTCCCTCCGCTTACGTCCGGGCAGCTCAAGGACCCGGAAGCCATTCTCGCGCGCATTCGCGAAGCGGGCGTCGTCGGCATGGGCGGCGCGATGTTCCCGACTGCCTTCAAGATTCGCGGCGGCATCGGCAAGGTCGACAAGCTGATCATCAACGGCGCGGAATGCGAGCCCTACCTCAACGGCGACCATCTGACCATGCTGAACTTCCCCGAGCAGCTTCTCAAAGGCATTGAGCTGGTCCGCATCGCCAGCGGCGTAGAGAAGGCGTACTACGGCATCGAGATCAATAAGGCGGACGCGATCGATCTTCTCAACTCTCTCCATCCGGAGCTGTACGGCATCGAGATCGTCCCGGAACGGGTCAAGTACCCGCAGGGCGCCGAGAAGATGCAGGTCAAGGCCGTGACGGGCAGGGAAGTCAAGCCCGGCGGCATCCCCTCGGGCGTCGGCGCGAACGTGGTCTCGACCCGCACCTGCTACGCGATCTACCAGGCCTGCTATGAGGGAAAGCCCGTTATCGAACGTATCGTGACCGTCGCGGGCAGCGCGATGAACAAGACCACCAACGCCCTCACGCGCGTAGGCACGCCTCTGGGATATCTGGCCGAGCAATGCGGCGGCTTCGCTGTCCCGCCGCGCAAGATCGTCCTCGGCGGCCCGATGATGGGCATCTGCGCGACCAGCTTTGAGGCGCCCACCATCAAGGGCACCTCCGGCGTCCTCTTCTTCACCGAGAAGGAGGACAAGACCGTTGAAAATCCCAGCTGCATCCGCTGCGGCAAATGCATCACGGTCTGCCCGATGAACCTCATGCCGGTGTTCATGTACATGTATTATTCCAAGGGCGATTACGAGATGATGGAGAAGTATCACATCACCGACTGCTTCGAGTGCGGCTCCTGCTCGTTCAACTGCCCGGCGAGGATGCCTCTTACCCACGCGTTCAAGACCGCGAAGCTCATGT
Source organism: Oscillospiraceae bacterium (assembly GCA_017403885.1). Classification (GTDB taxonomy): domain Bacteria; phylum Bacillota; class Clostridia; order Oscillospirales; family Oscillospiraceae; genus Limivicinus. The sequence goes on along the minus strand of JAFRDM010000086.1, from coordinate 28,044 downwards.
TCCAGGCCAAGACCGCCAAAGAAAAGGCGGCGGCCGAGGCGGCCGCGGCAAAGGAGGCGAAAGCGTAATGGATAAAAAAGAACGGATCGTCCTCGATGTGGCGTACCAGCCGCAGGTGAGGACCAATATGGACACGAAGCGCATCATGCTCAACGTGATGCTCGCGCTTCTGCCTTCGCTGATCGCGGCGGCCTACGAGTTCGGCTTCAAGCCTGTGCTCATGGTCGCGGTGTCGATGGCCTCGGCCGTTTTCTACGAATGGGCCTATCGTAAGCTCGCGAAAAAGGATCCCACGATCTTCGACTTCTCCGCATGCCTGACCGGTATGCTCGTGGCGATGACGCTGCCCACCTCTGCGCCCTGGTGGCTACCGCTGATCGGCAACTTTTTCGCGATCGTGATCGTCAAGCAGCTCTACGGCGGCCTCGGCAAGAACTTCGTCAACCCCGCGCTGGCCTCCCGTGCCTTTCTGATCGCCTCCTATGCGGGGATCATGACCACCTGGGCGCCGGCCCGCGCGATGGGTGTGGACGCCATCACGATGGCCACGCCGATGAGTTATCTCTATTCCGGCCAGCCCATGCCGGAATATTACAGCTACAGCAAAATGCTCCTCGGCATCATGCCCGGCTGCTTCGGCGAAGCCTGCAAGCTGGCGCTGCTCCTCGGCGGCATCTACCTTATTCTTCGCAAGATCATCTCCTGGCGCATCCCCGTGAGCTATATCGGCACGGTCGCGCTGCTGACGCTCATCTTCGGCCACGAGGGCTATGACAACTTCTCCTGGATGGTCTACAACCTGCTCTCCGGCGCGCTGATCCTGGCGGCCTTCTTCATGGCCACGGATTACGCGACCAGTCCGGTCTCGCTTCCGGGCCAGCTGGTCTACGGCGCAGGCTGCGGCGCGCTGACGGTGCTGATCCGCTATTTCGGCAGCTATCCCGAGGGCGTCACCTACGGCATCCTGATCATGAACATCTGCACCTGGGCGATCGACAAGGCCTTCCGCCGCCGTCAGTTCGGCGTGAGCAAGGAAGACATCGCCGCGCAGAAAGCGGCCGCCAAGGCGGCAAAGGAGGCGGTGAAATGAAAAAGATCCTCAAGCTTACCGTCGTCCTGTTCCTGATCTGCGCTGTCGTCGCCGCCGTGCTCGGCGAGGTCAATGCCGTCACGATCGGACCGATCACCGCGCGTGAGAGGGAAAAGACCGAAAAGGCATATAAGGCGGTTCTGCCCGAGGGAGAATCTTTCACGGAAGTCGACCCCTCCGCTTATGCCGCGTTCCGCTCCACGATCGACAAGATCAGCGCCGCCGACAACGGCGCGGGCCATGTGGTCGAAACCACCTTCTCCGGCGCGCAGGGCTCCATCACGATGGCCGTGGGCGTCGACGGCGACGGCAGATGCGCCGGCATCTCGATCATCAAGCACTCTGAGACCTCCGGCCTCGGCGAGGTGGCGGCAAGCGCCTCCAGCCGCGGCGTGAGCTTCCGCGAGTCCTTCGTCGGCAAGGATGAGAGCATCTCCATTCAGGACATCGACGCCATCACCGGCGCAACGATCACCTCCTCGGCCGTCGTCGGTGCCGTCGCCACCGCGATCGAGGCCGTCAAGGCTTTGGGATAAGGAGGGAATGACATGAATATCAAATCACAGTTCAAAGAAGGCCTTATCACCAACAACCCCGTGCTCGTCCAGCAGATCGGCATGTGCGCCACCATGGCCATTACGACCTCGCTGTTCAACGGCCTGGGCATGGGCCTGTCCGTTCTGATCATCCTTACCTGCTGCAACGTCGTCGTCTCTCTGATCCGCCGGATCATACCCGAGGAGATCCGTCTGGCGATCTTCGTCGTGGTCATCGCGGGATTTGTCACGATCGTCGATCTGCTGCTTCAGGCATTCATCCCCGCCTTGTCCGAGGCGCTGGGCGTCTTCATCCCGCTGATCGTCGTCAACTGCATCATCATCGGCCGCGCGGAGGCCTTTTGCCAGAAGAACACCGTAGGAGCCTCGTTCTTTGACGGAATCTTTCAGGGTCTGGGCTATACGCTTGTGCTGCTCGCCATGTCCATCGTGCGCGAGCTGCTCGGCAAGGGCACCTTCGGCGGCGGTCTGATCGACGTGTCCGAGGGCTTCCGCTTCACGATGGACGGCTCCGGCGCGGGCATCAAGATCTTCTCCGGCGAATACGGCGCGAAGGTCCTCACGATGCCCTTCGGCGGCTTCCTGACGCTAGGCGTCCTGATCGCGCTGATGCAGTATGCGCTGAAGAAATCGGCAAAGAAAAAAGAACTTGCCGCCAAGGAAAAGGAGGTTGAAGAATAATGCTGTTCAACATCATCTCCATCTCTCTGGGAGCGATCCTGATCAACAACTTCATCTTCTCCCAGTTCCTCGGCTGCTGCCCCTTCCTGGGCTGCTCGAACAAGACGGACACGGCCTTCGGCATGGGCGTCGCGGTCATCTTCGTCATAGGCATGGCCTCGGCGATCTGCTGGCTGATCGACACCTATATCCTTGTGCCGCTCGGGCTGGCCTTCCTCGAGACCCTCGCCTTCATCCTGATCATCGCGGCGCTGGTCCAGCTCGTCGAGATGTTCCTGAAAAAATCCGTACCCGCGCTTTACAGCGCCCTCGGCATTTATCTGCCGCTGATCACCACCAACTGCGCGGTGCTCGGCGTGGTGCTGCTCAACGTGCAGAACCATTACAATTTCATTGAATCGGTCGTCTACGGCATCACCGGCGGCATCGGTTTTCTGCTGGCGATCGTGCTCTTCGCCTCCGTTCGCGAGAGAGTCGAATTCTCCGAATACCCCGAGTGCTTCGAGGGCTTTCCGATCTGCCTTGTCTCTGCGGCTCTGGTCGCGCTTGCGTTCATGGGCTTCAGCGGCATGAAGGTCTTCTGAGAAGGGAGGAGCGAGTTAATGAATACGATTCTTCTTTCCGTTCTCGTCCTCGGCCTGATGGGCGCCGTGCTCGGCGCGCTGCTCGCCGTCGCCTCGAGGGTCTTCCATGTCGAGGTCGATCCCAAGCAGGCCGCGGTCCGCCAGTGCCTCGCGGGCGCCAACTGCGGCGGCTGCGGTTACCCGGGCTGCGACGGCTATGCCGCGGCGGTGGCCGCGGGCAAGGCCCCGACCAACAAGTGCGTTGCCGGCGGCGCGGAAACGGCCGCCAGGGTCGCCGAGATCATGGGCGTTTCCGCCGGCGCGGACGAGCGCAGGATCGCTTTCGTGCCCTGCTCGGGCTGCGAGGGTCACGCCGAGATGCGCTTCAACTACACCGGCCCGATCGACTGCCGCGCGGCTATGCTCTTCGGCGGAAAAAGCAACAAGACCTGTACCTTTGCGTGCATTGGTCTGGGAAACTGCACAAGGGCGTGCAAGTTCGACGCGATCCATATCGTCGAGGGCATTGCCGAGGTCGACCGCTCGAAGTGCGTCGGCTGCGGCGCTTGCGCCGAGGCCTGCCCGAAGAGCATCATCAAGCTTCTGCCCGCTTCCCAGCGCGTCGAGCCCGGATGCTCGAACAAGGACAAGGGCGCCAAAGTCATGAAGATGTGCGATTACGGCTGTATCGGCTGCATGAAATGCCAGCGCGAGTGCCCGGCCGACGCCATCAAGGTCGTCGATAACCTCGCGGTCGTAGACAGCGAAAAGTGCGTCGCCTGCGGACACTGTGCCGATATCTGCCCGCGCCACGTCATCCGCTGGTTCGAGAAAGCCTGAGAATTCAGGCGTCCAAAAAAATAAAACGGCTCGAAACGGGCCGTTTTATTTTTTTGCGCTCCGCAGGGCATCCTAATCGGCGGAGGCGAGATAAATGAATGAGGTCAATGAGATCAGAGAACTCGGCATGAAACGCGAGGGGGAGATCCACTGCCTGACGATCATCGGGCAGATCGAAGGACATCAGCTTCTGGGCGACGATACGAAAACGACGAAATACGAACACGTCCTTCCTATGCTCGCCGCCATCGAGGAGAGCGAAGAGATCGAGGGGCTGCTGATCCTGCTCAACACGATGGGGGGCGACGTGGAGGCGGGCCTCGCGATCGCCGAGCTGATCGCCGGCATGAAAAAGCCGAGCTGCTCGCTTGTGCTCGGCGGCGGACACTCCATCGGCGTTCCGCTCGCGGCGGCTGCCCGGCGCAGCTTTATCGCGCCTTCGGCGGCCATGACGATCCACCCCGTGCGCCTCAACGGCGTCGTGATCGGCGTCCCGCAGACCTATAACTACTTTGCCAGGATCCAGGAGCGGATCGTGCGCTTCGTTACGGCGCATTCCCACTGCTCAAGGGAGGAATACCTGCGTCTGATGACAAACACGGACGAGCTGGCCAACGACGTCGGCAGCGTGATCTACGGTGAGGAGGCGGTCGAAAAAGGGCTGATCGACTCGCTCGGGACGCTGTCGGACGCGCTGGATTATCTGCACGGCGAGATCGCGGGGAAACATGGGCGGAATGAAGAGAAAAGGTTTACGTAATATTCCGCAAGGGCCTTGTTTTATGGAAAATAATGTGCTAAAATATCAAAGTTAATTAGATCTTGGGGGTCATAGGATGACTGTTCTCAACGCGATCATACTCGGCCTTGTACAGGGCGTCGCCGAGTTTCTGCCCATTTCCTCATCGGGGCATCTGTCCATCCTCAACAACCTATTCAAAATGACGACGACGGAGGACGGGCATCTGTTCTTCGACGTTCTGCTGCATCTGGGCACGCTGTTCTCCGTGTGCGTCGTCTACTGGCAGGATATCGTCGCGATGTTTTACGAGGTCCTCGGCTTTATCAACATCGGCCCGCTCGGGGGCGAGCGCAGACAGCGCTATCCCGCGGCACGGCTTTTTTTGATGATCGTGGTCGGCACGCTGCCCCTGTTTCTCATTCTGCCGATAAACGACATGCTGGAGGGTTTATATTATAAAAGCATCTTCATCGGCGTGATGCTGGTCCTTACGGGCTGCATCCTGTACATAGCCGACAAGATGACGCAGGGAAAGAAGACCGAGAAAAACATGGGACTGCTCGACGCCGTGATCATCGGCTTGTGTCAGGCAGTGGCTACGATCCCCGGTCTCTCCCGCTCCGGCACGACGATCACCGCCGGTCTCGCCACCGGGCTGAGGCGCGATTTTGCCGTGAAATTCTCGTTTCTGCTTTCGCTTCCGGCCGTGCTCGGGGCGAACATTCTCGCCTTCGCCAAGGCGATCAGGAGCGGCGTCGACTGGTCCTGCCTCCCTGCCTATCTTGTCGGCACGGTCGTGGCGATCCTCACCGGCATCGCCTCTATCAGTTTGCTCAAGCGCATCGCCGACAAGGGCAAATTCGGCGGTTTTGCGTATTACTGCTGGGTCGTCGGCGTATTGAGCATCATTCTCACCGTGATCTTCTGAAAAAGGACAGATCCGCCATCCCGTATCCGCACGAAAGGAAAGTGTAATGGCTAACAGCACCAAAGGCGCAAAAAAGAAAACCGCCGCCCCGAAGGGCGGAAAGCGCGCGCCGCGCGCGTCTGCCGCAGATAAGGAAAAGAAGGCTCCGCCGATGCGGCGCGAGCTCGGCGGGATCGCTTGCCTTCTTCTTGCCATCGTGGTCATCGCGGGCTTTTTTGCCGATGAAGGGACGCTTATCTACCGCTTTGCCGCTGTGTTGAAGGGTCTGGTCGGCTGGGGCTACTATATCCTGACTCCCGCGTTCTTGATCGCGGCATGGATCCTCATCTTCCACCGCGGCAGGCCCGTGACCTTCCGGCTGGTTTCCGCTCTGCTGCTGCCGATCCTGTTCGCGAACATAGCCAGCATGTCCCTGGGGATCGCGCCGAGCGGCTATTCCGGGACAAGCGAATATCTTGCGCAGCTGTATCAGCAGGGGATCGCTCTGCGGAACGGGGGAGTATTCGGCGCGATCAGCATCCTGTTCCGAAAGATCGGCTTCCCCAACGCCATCTCTTTTGCGCTTTTCATCATCCTGTTCATCATCTTCGCGATCAAGGCGATCGATTACGATATCATGGCGTCCTTCAGGAGAGTGAAGGAGCGTGCGAGCGTTCCCTACGATCCGGCGGACTATGAGGAGGACGAAGTCCCCGTCAGGGAAAAGCTGCCGGAGGAAAAGCGCGTCATGCGTCCGCAGCGCGTTCCCGACCCGAAGGTCGCGACAGCTCTGGCTCAGAAGCCGCGTACATATTCCGGCACCGATATCCCCATCGGCGAGGAGGGCGAGCCGCTTACGGTCGGACAGCTCGACGACCTTCCCGATCAGAGCTTCGGCGCAAAAACCACGCGCGCGAAGGTTCGCCGCAAGAGCGCTCCGGAAACGAAGCCGGAGGAGCTGGCCGAAAGCGCGGCGGAAAAGCCGGCCCTCGTCGGCCGCGACATCGGCGACAACTGGACGGAATACCGCCCGGACGGCAAAGCGCCGACAGCCGTCAAGGTCAGTCCGAGCGTCCCGGTCGCCGCCGAGATCTCCGATCCGCCGAAAAAGGAAAGGATCAAGCGCGAGGAGATCGAAAAAGAGAGAGAAAACATCGCGCAGTCGATCAAGCCCTCCGCCGACGCGGCGGACGAGTACGTTTTCCCGCCGCTTGATCTTCTCAGCGCGGGGATTGTCGGCAGCTCCGACGCCAGAGACGAGGTCGCGCTCAACCGCGAGCGTCTGGACAACGCCATCCGCAGCTTCGGCATCAGCGCCGCTTTTGTGGGCGAGATCCGCGGACCCACGGTCACGCGCTATGACTTCGAGCTCGAGCAGGGCGTAAAGCTCTCCCGCGTGACGAATCTCGCCGGCGATCTGGCGCTGGCGCTCGGTGTGATCAACGTGCGCATCGCGCCGATCACCGAGAAAATATCCACCGTCGGCATCGAGGTGCCGAACAAGATCGTCAGCACGGTGTATCTGCGCACGATCCTGGAATCCCAGCGCTTCCAGACTGCCAAGTCCAGGCTGTCCTTCGCCGTCGGTAAGGACATCGGCGGCGACTGCATCGTCGGCAATATCGCCAAGCTCCCGCACATGCTGATCGCCGGCACGACCGGCTCGGGAAAATCGGTGTACATGAATTCCCTGATCCTGAGCCTGCTGTACAAGGCGCGGCCGGACGAGGTCAAGTTCATCATGATCGACCCGAAAATGGTCGAGCTGGGCATTTACAGCGGTATCCCGCACATGCTCACGCCCGTCGTGACCGAGCCGAAAAAGGCCGCAGGCGCTCTGCAGTGGGCTGTCGTGGAGATGCTCAAACGTTACAGGCTCTTCTCCGAGTGCGGCGTGCGCGATATTGAAGGGTATAACCGCCACTGCGAGATCACGGGCGAGGAAAAGCTGGCGCAGGTTGTGGTCGTGATCGACGAGCTGGCCGATCTGATGATGATCGCCGCCAAGGAGGTCGAAGAGAGCATCTGCCGCGTCGCCCAGATGGGCCGCGCCGCGGGCATGCATCTTGTCGTAGCCACACAGCGTCCTTCCGCGGACGTCATCACGGGCCTGATGAAGGCCAATATCCCCTCGCGTATAGCCTTTGCTGTCTCCTCCGCGATGGAGAGCCGCATCATCATGGACCAGAGCGGGGCGGAAAAGCTGGTCGGCATGGGCGACATGCTCTATTCTCCGCTCGGAGCGGGCAAGCCCACGCGCGTGCAGGGCGCTTTTGTCTCGGACGAGGAGCGCGAACGCGTGATCGAGTTCATCAAGGAAAACAATCCTACGGCAAAGCCCGAGAACAACCAGGAGATCGGCGAGTATATGACCCGCGCGGAGCAGAACAGGGACGGCTCCAAGGACAAGGGCCGCGAGGAAGAGAGCGGCTCGGCCGCGGGGGATTACGACGAGATGCTGCCGCAGGCGGTCGAGGCGATCCTCGAGACGAAGCAGTGCTCCGTTTCCATGCTGCAGCGGCGCGTCAAGCTGGGTTATTCCCGCGCGGCGCGCATCGTCGACCAGATGGAGGAGCTTGGCATCGTCGGCCCCTACGAGGGCGCCAAGCCGCGCAGCGTCCTGGTCGACCGCGCGGGCTGGCTCGAGATCCAGGCGCAGCTCGGCCTCTCCTCCGACGGCGATCTGGCGCTTGCCGCCGGAATGAATGAAGACAACGATGATCTGTAAGGAAAAGGGGCGTCATGTCACGCCCTTTTTCTTTTGAACGAGGTTGAAATGATATGGACTATCTCAAGCCCAAAATGAACGCTGCGGACGTCAACAGGATCAGCATGCTCGGACTCGCGCACATCGGCGACGCCGTGTACGAGCTGATGACGCGCGCCGCGCTGTGCGGAGAAGGGCATACCGCCGTGGGAGAGCTGCACCGGCGCACGACAGCGCGCGTGAACGCCCCGGCCCAGGCCGAGGCGGCGGCGCGCATCCTGCCCGTGCTGAGCGAGGAGGAGAGCGCGATCTATCGCCGCGGGCGGAACACGCACGTCAACTCTGTCCCGCACGCCGCAAATGTCGGGCAATATCATGCCGCGACGGGGCTCGAGGCGCTGTTCGGCTGGCTGTACCTGCAGGGGAGAACGGATCGCCTAAACGAGCTGTTTTCCCTTCTGAGCCCCCCCTCGACAGGAGAGGAGGGGTGAGCCGTGCCGCTTGACGCCGTGACTTTGCGCGGCCTGACGCGCGAGCTGCAGAACAGCGCCGTTGGCGCGAAGATCGACCGTGTGCAGCAGCCGGAAAAGGATATGCTGCTGCTCACGCTGCATACGCGCGATGGCAGCCGAAAGCTGCTTCTGAGCGCCTCCGCCTCCGGCGCGCGCGTGCACTTTACTTCCCAGAGCTTTGAAAACCCCTCCGAGCCGCCGATGTTCTGCATGCTGCTTCGCAAGCATCTTGTCGGCGCGCGGATCCGTTCGATCGAGCAGCCGGACATGGAGCGCTTGCTCCTGATCCGTCTTGCGGCCAGAGACGAGATGGGCGACGAGAGCGAAAAGACGCTCGCCGTCGAGATGATAGGGCGCAGTGCGAACATCATCCTCGTCGGTCCCGACGGCCGCATCATCGACTGCCTGCGCCGCATGGAATACGGCGGCGAGGGCCGCGGCATGCAGCCGGGAATGATTTACCGCCTTCCGCCCAAACAGGAGAAAACGCCCTTTTTCGGCTGTCCGGACGAGGAACTGAGCGCGCGTATCGAACTGATCGAGCAGGGCGCGGAGCTCGACCGCGAGCTGCTCGGACGCTTTTCCGGCCTCTCGCCCCTGATCTGCCGCGAGCTTGCTTACCGCAGCCGCGGAGATGTTGAACTCCTGAAGGAAAACGCCCTTGCCCTGCGCGAGACGGTCGCGGCGGGCGATCTTCATCCTGCGCTTGTCTGCTACGACGGCGCGGCGCGTGATTTCAGCTTCATGGCGATCAATCAGTACGGGCCGGGGACGGAGATCGAGCTGTTTTCGGATTTTTCCGCTCTGCTGGACGCCTTCTTTGCGCGGCGCGACCGTGAGGAGAGCCGGAAAAGACGTTCGCGCGAGCTGCTGCGCAGCGTGAAAGGCGCGCGCGAGCGGCTGGAAAGAAAGCTCGCCGCTCAACGCAAAGAGCTTGCCGACACGGCCGGACGCGAGGAGATCCGCCGCCGTGCCGAGCTGATCACAGCCAACATCTACCGCATGAGAAAGGGCCGGAGCGAGCTCGTCTGTGAAAACTATTTTGAAGAGGGCAGTCCCGAGATCCGCATCGAACTGGACCCGCTCAAGACTCCGCAGCAGAACGCGGCCGCGCTCTACAGGGAGTTCGCGCGAAAAAAGGCCGCGGAAGAGCACTTGACGGTTCTTATCGCCGTGGGAGAAAAGCAGAGCGAGTATCTCGCGACGGTGCTTGACGAGATCGAGCGGGCCGAGACCGAACGCGATCTTGCCGATATCCGGCGCGAGCTCGCCGAAACGGGGTATCTGAAAAAACAGCGCGGCGGGAAGGCGGAGCGCTCGAAGCCGCAGGCGCCGCTGCGCTTTGTGTCTTCGGACGGATTGGAGATCCTGGTCGGCCGCAGCAATATCCAGAACGATGAGCTGAGCTTCCGGCTCGCGCGCCGTACGGATCTTTGGCTGCACACCCAGCGCATTCACGGCAGTCACGTCATCCTGCGCACGGACGGGCTCGCCCCGCCGCAGAGAAGCCTCGAGGAGGCGGCTTCGCTGGCCGCGTATTATTCCCGCGGCAGAGAGGCGGGGAAAATACCTGTAGACTATACGCAGGTGCGGCACGTCAAAAAACCCTCCGGCGCTCTGCCGGGGGCGGTGATCTATACCGACTACGCCACGATCTCCGCCGAGGCCAGCGAGGAACTGGCGGAAAAACTGAAGAGATAAAAAAACAGCCATCAAAAAAATGATGGCTGTTTTTCGTTTTTTGTCAACGGAAGCTGGGCTTTCTCCCTCCGGGAGGGGGAACGTATCCCACGGCCATGTCCGGCGCGCATTCGCTGAGTTTGGAGAGCGCGTCGTCGGCCTCTTTTTCCTTGTTGAAGATCAGGTTGGCAAATTCCTTTCCCGCGTGCACAAGGATCAGCCGATAGTAATAAATGGCGGGACTGTCGTCGGGCTTTGTCTCGCTGATACGGATAAAGGCGCGCTCGATGTAGTTGTAAGGAACGTAATATTTCACGCCCAGATCGCGGTAATAAAAGCAAAGCGAGCCAAAGCGGACGCGGCCGATGGCAGGGGCGCTTTTATAATCCTCTGCGTGCTCGTCGTCACAGATATACTTTTTGTCGACGCCGCGTAATCTGATCTTTCCTAATCCGAACATTCGTGCGCTCCCACTTTCCATTTGATGAAATTCAGCTCATACCATCTGGCCGGCAGCTTTGCGGCAATGATCACCGCCGTGCAGCCCGCGAGCGATCCGACAAGGAAGCCCGCCAGCACGTCGGTGGGATAGTGCACGCACAGATAGATGCGCGCGATCCCCATCAGGATGCCGAAGAGCAGCGCCGTCCAGCTCACGCGCTTTTTCCCGATGAGAAACACCGGCGTACAGGCGCCGAAGGCGGCCGTCGTGTGGCCGGAGGGAAAGCTCTTGTCGCTCTCGGTGTGCATGCCGACGAGCTGCCAGAACTGGTAGTAGACGCTGTCCTGATGCGTGTACGGCCTTGCGCGCGCGATGAGCACCTTGAGACAGCAGTTCGTGACAAGCGCGCCGAGCAGCAGCCCGAGGCACATCGCCGTGCCGAAGCGGCGCGTGGGCTTATAGAAGCTCAGCAGCAGGGACAGGACGATCAGAAACGCGCCGCCCTTGCCGAGGATGGAGATGAACTCGAAAAAGGGCGTGAAGAATCCGCCGCCGATCTCGTAAAGGCGGTGGACGGCGATGGTGACAGTGCTGTCAAAGCCGGCAAAGACGCTGTTGAGCCACAGCGCCGAGGCTGTTTCCGTCATGCTATTGCTTTCCTTTCGCTTTTTTCTCATCTTACCACATGGCGCGCGCTCCTGTCCACAAAAACCGTGAGGGAGCGCCTGAAAGAGCAAAAACTTTGTTTATCCGCAGTTGAGAAGTATCGCGGCAGGTGATATAATGATAAAATAAAGCTGTGAACACGGAGAGAGTATGGACGCCTTTAAACTTGTATCCCCATATCAGCCGACCGGCGACCAGCCGGAGGCGATCGACGCGCTTGTCGCGGGGCTGGAAAACGGTATCGACGAGCAGGTGCTGCTCGGAGTGACCGGCTCGGGCAAGACCTTCACGATGGCGAACGTCATCGCGCGCGTCAACCGCCCCACGCTCGTGCTTGCGCACAACAAAACCCTGGCCGCCCAGCTCTGCAGCGAATTCAAGGAGTTTTTTCCCGATAACGCCGTAGAGTACTTCGTCTCCTATTACGATTATTATCAGCCCGAGGCTTATATCCCGCACACCGACACCTATATCGAAAAGGACGCCTCGACGAACGACGAGATCGACCGTCTGCGCATCAGCGCGACCTGCTCGCTGCTCGAACGGCGGGATGTGATCGTCGTGAGCTCGGTGAGCTGCATTTACGGCCTCGGCGAGCCGGACGATTTCGCCTCGATGACGGTCTCGCTCCGCCCGGGACAGACCTGGGCGATGGACGAGCTGCTGCGCCGGCTTGTCGATATCCGATACGAGCGAAACGACGTCGCTTTCGAGCGCAATATGTTCCGCGTGCGCGGCGACACGGTGGAGATCTTCCCGGCTTACGCGCACGACCGCGCGATCCGCGTGGAATTCTTCGGCGACGAGATCGAGCGCATCAGCGAGATCAACGTCCTCACAGGCGTGCCGATCCGCTATCTCAGCCACGCCGCGGTCTATCCGGCGAGCCATTATGTTACGACGCGCGAGAAGCTTGACGCGGCGATCGAACGTATCCGCAAAGAGTGCGACGAGCGCGAGGCGTATTTCAAGGCGCACGATAAGCTTCTCGAGGCGCAGCGCATCCGTCAGCGCACGGATTACGACATCGAGATGATCCAGGAGCTGGGCTACTGCAGCGGGATCGAAAACTATTCGCGCGTGATCTCAAACCGCGCGCCGGGCAGCGCGCCGATGACGCTGATGGATTACTTCCCGAAGGATTTCCTTCTCTTCATCGACGAGAGCCACGTCACCGTGCCGCAGGTGCGCGCGATGTACAACGGCGACAGAGCGCGAAAGGAGAGCCTTGTCGAATACGGCTTCCGTCTGCCCTCGGCCTTTGACAACCGCCCGCTGAAGTTTGCGGAATTCAATGACAAGATCGACCAAGTCGTCTATGTCTCCGCCACACCCGGCGAATATGAGCGCGAACGCGCCGGTCAGATCGCCGAGCAGGTCATCCGACCGACGGGCCTGCTGGACCCGGAGATCTTCGTCCGCCCCGTCGAGGGACAGATCGACGATCTGATCGGGGAGATCAACGCCAAGATCGAAAAAAAGCAGCGCGTGCTTGTCACGACGCTGACCAAGAAGATGGCCGAGGAGCTTTCTTCATACCTGACCGGCTCGGGCGTCCGCTGCCGCTATATGCACAGCGACGTCGGTACGATCGAGCGCATGGAGATCATCCGCGACCTGCGCCTGGGCGAGTTCGACGTGCTCGTCGGCATCAATCTGCTGCGCGAGGGGCTCGATATCCCGGAGGTCGGCCTGGTGGCGATCCTCGACGCGGACAAGGAGGGCTTTCTGCGCAGCGAAACGAGCCTGATCCAGACCGTCGGCCGCGCGGCTCGCAACGCGGAGAGCTTTGTCATCATGTATGCGGACACGATCACTCCCTCGATGCGCGCCTGCATCGACGAGACGAACCGCCGCAGACAAAAGCAGATCGCCTATAACAGGGCCCACGGCATCACCCCGAGGACGATCAGCAAGGACGTGCGCGAGCTGCTGGAGATCTCCTCCTCCGCCGCGGCCGCCGAGGGCGGCGCGAAGCGCGGCGCTGTGAAGATGACCGAGCGCGAGCGCCGCGAGCTGATCGCGGATCTGGAAAACAAGATGCGCAAGGCCGCGCAGATGCTCGAATACGAGATCGCGGCGCAGCTGCGCGACGAGATCATCCGCCTGCGCGGAGAGAAATGAGGACGCCCATGAACCTGATGATTATAGACGGCAACAGCATCGTCAACCGCGCCTTTTACGGCGTGCGGCAGCTCACCGCGCCAGACGGGACCCCGACGAACGCGGTCTACGGTTTTCTCGCGATCCTGCGCCGCCTCCTCGACGAGGTAGGACCGGACGCACTGTGCGTCGCTTTCGACCTGAAGGATCCGACCTTCCGTCACCGCGCCTACGAGGGCTATAAGGCGCAGCGCGGGCCCATGCCCGACGAGCTCGCCGCGCAGATGCCCATCCTGAAGGAAGTGCTCGACGCGATGGGGATCCGCCGTTACGAGATATCCGGATACGAGGCGGACGACATTCTGGGAACCGTAGCCTCCCGCTGCGAAAAGCAGGGCTGGCGCTGCACGGTCGTCACCGGCGACAAGGACGCGCTGCAGCTCGTCTCCGATCAGACGACGGTGTGCAGCGTGCGCACGGCGAAGGGGCAGACGGACACAGTCTTCTATACGCCGCAGCGCTTTGCCGAGGAGTACGGCTTTGCAAGCGAGAAGATGGTCGACCTCAAGGCCCTTATGGGCGACCATTCGGACAATATCCCCGGCGTGCCCGGGATCGGCGAAAAGACGGCCATGGATCTGGTCCGGCGCTGCGGCGGGATCGAGCAGATCTACGCGCAGCTTCCCGCGCTTGAAATCAGGGAGGGCGTGCGCCGAAAGCTTGCCGAAGGGGAGGAGAGCGCCAGATTCTCCTACTGGCTGGCCACGATATTCCGCGAGGTCCCGATGGACTTCTCTCCGGAGGACGACCTCTGGCACGAGGACTATACCGCCGCGCTTTATCCGCTTTTCAAGCGGCTGGGCTTCAACAAATTCATCGAAAAGTGGAACATCGCCCCCGGCGCAAACGCCGCTCCGGCGGACGAGGTCGATGCGCCCGGGCGTTTGGAGCGCGTCGAGCTCTCCGGCGAGGAAGCGGCGCGCGCCCTTTGCGCGGTGCTTGAGGGGAAGGAACTCCTTTCCGTCTGGCCCGTCGAGGCTCTCGAGAGTATTGAGATCTGCGACGGAGAAAAGGTCTACGCAGCGTCCTTCCTCTCCTGCGGCGACGCCTATAACGAGCTTCTGCGCCTGATCGTGCGGAGAAAGCTGCTGTCGCATCAGGTCAAGGATCTGACCCGTCTGCTCCTCGACGAAGGGCTGGACGGCGAGAGCTTCGTCTTTGACACGGCGTTGGCCGGTTATCTGCTCGACGCAACGGACGGAGACTATTCCCTTGCGCGGCTCAGCGCGCGTTATCTCGGATTCGAATGCGCAGGCGCGGAGGCGATCTGGCTGCTTTACGAGCCGATGGAGAAAAAACTCCGTGAGTTCGGCATGGACGGGCTCTATTACACGGCCGAGCTGCCGCTCTGCCGCGTGCTCGCCGAAATGGAGCGCAAGGGCTTCCTTGTAGACCGCAGGGCGCTCTATGAGTTCGGCGAGAGCCTGAACGAGCAGATCGCCGCGCTGCAGCGGAGCATCTGGGGCCATGCCGGGCACGAGTTCAACATTAACTCGCCCAAGCAGCTCGGCGAGGTGCTCTTCGACGAGCTGATGCTGCCCTCCGGCAAAAAGACCAAGACCGGCTGGAGCACGAACGCGGATGTACTCGAGAAGCTTGTCGGCAAGCATGAGATCGTCGGCGAGATCCTGGATTACCGCATGCTCACCAAGCTGAAATCCACCTACGCCGAGGGCCTGCTGAAGGTCATCGCGCCGGACGGAAGGATCCACACCAGCTTTCAGATGACCGTCACGGCGACGGGCCGCCTCTCGTCCACCGAGCCGAATCTGCAGAATATCCCGATCAGAAAATCGCTCGGCGCGCAGATCCGCCGGATGTTTGTCGCCGCGCCGGGGAACGTTCTCGTCGACGCGGACTACAGCCAGATCGAGCTGCGGCTGCTGGCGCATATCTCCGGCGACGAGGCGATGCGGGAGGCTTTCTTGAGCGGAGAGGATTTCCACGCCGTCACGGCCTCGAAGGTCTTCAATCTGCCGCTTGACGAGGTCACGCCCACGCTGCGCAGCCGCGCCAAGGCTGTCAACTTCGGTATCGTCTACGGGATCTCCGCCTTTTCGCTGGCGCAGGATATCCATGTGCGGCCGTTTGAGGCCAAGGAATACATGGAGGCCTATCTTGAAAAATACCACGGCGTGCGCGATTACATGAAGCGCATCGTCGAGCAGGCGAAGACGGACGGCTATGTAGCCACGCTTTACGGCCGCCGCCGCGCGCTGCCGGAGCTGAAAAGCAGCAACTTTAATACCCGCGCTTTCGGAGAACGCGTGGCGCTGAACATGCCGATCCAGGGCACAGCGGCCGACGTCATCAAGCTGGCGATGGTCCATGTTGCCGCACGGCTCCGTGCGGAGGGCCTGAAAGCCGCTCTTATCCTGCAGGTGCACGACGAGCTGATCGTCGAGTGCCCGGAGGCAGAGTGCGAACGCGTTAAAACCGTTCTGCGCGAAGAAATGGAGGGCGCCGCGGACTTCTCCGTGCCGCTGACCTGCGAGGCCAAGGCGGGCAGAAGCTGGGCGGAGGCGCACTGAAGAGATGGAATATCGGATCAGAGACGCCGGCGCCGAAGATCTCGACGCGCTGCAGGAAATGGAAGAGGCCTGTTTTTCCCTGCCTTGGACGCGCGAACAGCTCTGCGGACAACTGCCCGACGAGCAGCATGAATTTCTCGTCGCCGAAGCCGAGAACGGGGACATGCTGGGCTATATCGGGATGATGGCTGTCCTCGACGAGGGCTATATCTCCAACGTTGCCGCCGCCCCGTCCGCGCGCCGCCGCGGGATCGGCCGGGCACTGCTGAAGGAAATGCTCCGCCGCGCCGAGACCCGTCGGCTGGCTTTCGTTACCCTGGAGGTGCGCGAGAGCAACGAGGGCGCGATCGCGCTCTACGCCGGCGAGGGCTTTTCCGTCGTCGGCAGGCGCAGGAATTATTACGAGCACCCTCGGGAGGATGCCCTCCTCATGACAAAGTTTTTCAGCTAAAAGGACACGGAAGCCATGAAAATACTTGCCTTTGAATCTACCTGCGACGAGACCGCCGCGGCCGTCGTCGAAGACGGCAGAAGGATCCTGAGCGATCAGATCTTTTCCCAGGCCGATCTGCACGCCGTGTACGGCGGCGTCGTGCCGGAAATCGCCTCGCGCTGCCACGTCGAGTCGATATCGCTGCTGACCGAGCGTGCGCTCGAGACGGCCGGGATCACGAGAAAAGAGATCGACGCCGTCGCGGTGAGCTATGCGCCGGGGCTGATCGGCGCTGTTCTTGTCGGCGTGAATTTCGCCAAATCGGCCGCTCTCGCGCTCGGCGTGCCGCTGATCCCCGTGCATCATATCCGTGGGCATATCGCGGCGAATTATCTCGCCTATCCAGAGCTTGAGCCGCCTTTCATGTGCCTTGCGATCTCGGGCGGAAACACGCTGCTCGTGGATGTCCGCGATTACACGGACATGGAGATCCTCGGGCAGACGCGCGACGACGCGGCGGGCGAGTGCTTCGACAAGACGGCGCGCGTTCTCGGTCTCCCGTATCCGGGCGGAAGACCCATCGACGAGCTCTCCCGCGGCGGAGACGATACGAAATATGTCTTTCCGATCGGACATGTGGCCGACCATCCATACGACATGAGTTTTTCCGGGTTAAAGACAGCGGTCATCAATCTGGTGCACAACGCCGAGCAGAAGGGCGAAGAGCTTGACCGCTCATCGCTCGCCGCGTCCTTTACCCGTGCCGTGAGCGACAGCCTCGTGCCGCGTACGATCGCCGCGGCAAAGGAAAAAGGACGCGATAAGCTCGTCGTCGCCGGAGGCGTTGCGGCCAATTCACGCATCCGCGCCGACTTCAAGGCCGCGGCGGAGCGTGAAGGCCTGCGGCTGTTTATTCCGCCGCTGCGTCTGTGCGGCGACAACGGGGCGATGATCGGCGCGCAGGGCTATTATGAGTATCTTGCCGGGACGCGGGCGGAAAGCGATCTCAACGCTTTCGCCACGATGGATCTGAACGCTCCGTACAAGGGTTGAAAAAGAGAGCAGGGGGGTGGGTGCATGAGTTCTGTCCACGACGGCCACCGCAAAAGAATGAAACAGCAGTTTGCCGAGCACGGCGGCGAGGGGATGAACGACATCCAGTTCCTTGAGATGCTGCTGTACTATGCGATCCCGCGCAGCGATACCAATGTTCTGGCCCACGCGCTTCTGGAGCGCTACGGTTCGATCCGCGGCGTGCTGGATGCCGACAGCGCCGATCTGCGCCGGATCGAAGGAATCGGGGAAAATGCCGCGCTCTTTCTCAAAACGCTGCGCGAGGCGCTGCGGCGCTATATGATCTCCCCGCTGCGGGAGACGGCCTTTGTCTGCTCTCCAGTCGACGCGGGGCGGTACTTTCTGCCGATCCTCCGCTATGAAACGGAGGAAAAAGCTTATCTGCTGTGCCTCAATGGGCGCGGCGGCGTGATCAGCTGTACGCAGATCGCCGCCGGGACGCTGTGCGTCGTCAATGTCAGCATCCGCAGGGTCGTCGACGAGGCCGTGCGCCGCCGCTGCGTCAGCGCAGTGCTGGCGCACAACCACCCGGCGGGCTTTGCCATCCCCTCCGCCGAGGACCGGGCCTTCACGCAGGAACTGAAGCAGGCGCTTCGTCTGATGGATATCCGGCTGATGGACCATATCATCGTTGCGGACGGCGATTATGTGTCTTTTGCCCAATCCGGATACCTTTGATGAGAAAAGGCAAAAGAAAAGCATTATGTAAACTAGCAACTGTTTCTTTTTTGTAACCGTCAACGGTTTGCGGCTTCGGCAAAAAACGACGTTCTTCGCCGCGATTGTTTCTGCTTCAACACTTTTCCGATGTTGAAAAGGCTGTTGAAAATGTTGATAACTATTTGAAAACTATTTACCGCTTTCGATTATGTAACGCCTTTTACGGTTAATCACGCTGTTTTTTCGTGCAAAAAGTTTCGCCTTACGGCGCGTTTCCGAGTTGAAAAACGACCAATCCCGACCCCGTCCGATCTGATGCGATCAGATTTGTAACACCCTTATACAACCCGTAATTTTTCGAGCGGGACATTGTTTTTCCGCCAGTTTTTCTCGAAATATTATCTGTTGACTTGCGTTTCCTTTTATGCTACAATACCGCTTGCGGTCGGGATTGACCGATGCTGCGCTGGCATAGCTCAGTCGGTAGAGCAGCTGATTCGTAATCAGCAGGTCGTGTGTTCGAGTCACATTGCCAGCTCCATGAAAAGCCCCGTGTTTTTTGACACGGGGCTTTTTTCCCGCTTATTTTTTTATCCCGAAACGATACCGGGGATCTGCCGGACTTATCGGCAAGGAAAGCGAGGCGTCAAGAAGAAAAATGCGGAACGGAATCAATCCTCTGATCCTGATCTTTGCGCTCAGCCTTCTTGCCTTTTTTGTTTTCAGCATCTACCGGCCCGAGCGTCTGTTCAACAGCTTTCTGCTGCTGTTCTCGCTGCTTTTTGCCGTTCCCGCCGTCTCCTCGCTTTTTGACGGCGGGGGAGCGCGGATCGCGGTCTTCCTCGCTTTTGCGATGATCGGCGCGACGCTCCTCGTCCCGCTCCTGCTCGTCTGGAACGGCGCGGTGATGCTGCGGCGCGAATCGAGCCGGCTTGCCAACCTGCTCTCCCTGCTGCTGGGGCTTGTGATCGCTGCGGGGGAGATCGCGCTGACCGTCTCGGCGCTCCGAGGCTTTTCGCTCTCGTTTCGAAGCCCGTGGCTGTATCTTCTTGGCCTCTCCGTCTTTTATTTCTCCATGCTCCTGCTGGCCTTTGTGCTGTACAGCCTCGTTCTCCCGCTGCTGTCGCGCAAGCAGGCCTTTGATACGATCCTCGTCCACGGCTGTGCGCTGATCTGCGGCGACGTTGTGTCGCGCATCCTGTCAAACCGCCTGGATCTGGCGCTTGAGCTCTACCGCGAAAGCGGCGGGAAAGCCCTGCTGGTCGTCAGCGGAGGACAGGGCGACGACGAGAGCGTCCCGGAGGCGGAGGCGATGGCGCGCTATCTGCGCGAAAGGGGAGTTCCGGAGGAGAATATCCTCAAAGAGGATCAAAGCCGCTCGACCGAGGAAAACCTTCTCAGGGCGACGGAGCTTCTCGCTCTCCGCGGCGGGGCGGGAAAGCTGGCGCTTGTCACGAGCGGCTATCACATGTACCGCTGCCTGATGACCGCGCGCAGGCTTCACATCCCTTGCAGGGGCTTCGGCGCGAAGGTCGCGGCCTATTACTGGCCCAGCGCCGTCATCCGCGAATTTGCCGCCGTTTATACCCAAAGGCCTTACCTCGTCCGCGCCGCGGCCGTCTATGTCCTGCTGGTTTTGCTTCCGATCTTCCTTCATCTGCTCCCGATCCTGAATTGATCCCATGACGGCAGAAAAAGGCTCACGGTTCTGTTGAACCGTGAGCCTTTGTTTTTTTTGGAAGCTTTCAGCCCGGAAACGTCGGGATGATGGAAGTGTCGAGCCCCATGTCGCGGAGGCGGCTGCGGATCTTTTTGGGCTCGCGCTCGTACATGGCCGTTCGCAGCTCGTCGTCCGGGACAAAGCGAGAGTAGGCGGAGCAGAACAGATCGAAGGTGCCGCGCTCGGTGATCTTCAGATGCGGCAGATACATCACCAGCGCGGAGACAACGCCGATAAAGAAGCTGATGATGAGATACAGCCTGCAGAAGCGGACCACGATAAAGCTGACGATCAGGAGCGAGATCACGCAGACGACGACGGATATGTTCGTGTATTTGTCTGCTCCCGGCGCGATCAGGTCGGGATCCTGCGCGCGCATCTTTTTGATCATCGGATAAGCGGTCATGAAGTTGAAGGCAAGCTGTCTGCCGAAGAGATAGGACAAAAGCCAGCCGCCGAAGAAGATCGCGGCTGCCCATATGATTTTCATCGCCATGAAAAAACCCTCCGATTGATTTTTCTTACAGCATCATAGCACAAGCCCCTGCAAGTTGCAAGAAGCAGAATAATTCCGAACGGAGCTCATATAGTGACCACGGGGAAGTGAGAACGATGGATCCGTTTACGGCGGCGCTGGAGCTGATGCCGCAGCGATATGAATCGGCGCTCAGGGCGCAGGCGGGTAATGCGCCCGAGGAGCTGCGGCTTCGCGTGGGACAGCCTCCCTCGCTCCTGTGGGGAGAGAATGAGCATTTCCTTTCCGCCGACAGAGTCACCGGGGAGGATATCGCCCGCGTGCTCGAAAAAGCGACGGGAGCGTCGCTGTACAGTGCCGCGGAGGCGATGCGTCAGGGGTATTTCTGCGTCGGAGCGCTGCGTCTTGGCATCTGCGGGCGCGTGACCGCGGGCGGCGGCGGAAGCGGCTTTGCAAGCTATTCCTCGCTGTGTATCCGTCTGGCGCGGGAATACCGCGGAATCTGCGCCTCCTTTGCGGACAGGCTCTGTGAGGGCGGCTTTTCAAACACGCTGATCGTCGCCCCGCCCGGCGGAGGAAAGACGACCGCGCTGCGCGATCTGATCCGCTCTCTCGCGGACGGCGGGCGGCGCGTCGGCGTGATCGATGAGCGCTGCGAGATCTCCGGCGGCGTTTTCGATCTCGGCCGCTGCAGCGACGTGATCAGCGGGCTCGACAAGCTTTCGGCCGCGCTGCTGCTTCTGCGCTCGATGGATCCGCAGATCATCGCCTCGGACGAGATCAGCTCGCCGGGCGATCTTAACGCGATCCGCGAGATCTTCGGCTGCGGCGTGGGGATCCTTGCGAGCGCGCACGCCGCGGGGAGGGAGGATCTTATGAAGCGCGGCGCGTACAGAGCGCTGATCGGAGAGGGCGTTTTCACGCGTTTGCTCGTGATCCGGCGCCGCGGCGGAAAGAGGAGCTATGCGCTCGAGGCGCTCGCATGAAAAAGCTGTGCGGCGCCGCCGCGATCATTCTCGCCTGCTTCTGGACAGCGCTGGACAGGCTTCGGGAAAAGCAGAAAAGGATTCGTCTGATGCGCCGGCTCGCCTCCAGCCTTCTGGAACTGCAAGACGAGCTTGCCGAGCATCAGAGCAGCCTGAGCGGCTGCTTCCGCAGCCTTGCGGCAAAAAACGCAGGAGACGCGGTAGGCGGGTTTTATGCAGCGCTGTGCGGCGAAATGCTCGGTCTCGGAGAGCTGCGTTTTTCCGAGATCTGGCGCATGGCGGCGGAGAAGTGCTTTGCGCCGGCGGGCGAGGCCGTCCCGGACGCGCTTCGGCCGCTTGGCGCCCTGCTGGGCGGAAGCGAGCTGGAGAGACAGTGCGCGGCGCTGGAGAGAGCCTCGCGCAGGTTGGAACAGGAAGCGGAGACGCAAAGAAACGTGCTCAAAAACGAGAGAAGACTGTGCTTCGGCCTCTCGCTCTCCGCGGGGGCTTTTCTTGTGATCATGCTGATGTAAAGGACACACATGGACGTAGATCTTGTTTTCAAAGTTGCCGCGATCGGCTTGCTGGCGGCGGTGATCAATATCCTGCTCCAGCGCTCGGGGCGGGACGAGCAGGCGCTGATGACGACTATCGCGGCGCTTGTGGTCGTGCTGATGATGCTCGTGCAGAAGATCAGCGAGCTCTTCGGCCTGATCAAGTCGCTGTTCCGTTTGTGATGTATGGATCTTCTCTTCAAGCTGTGCGGCGTGCTGCTCGTTTCCGGCTGTGCCGCGATGATGATACGCAAAAGCAATCCGGAGATGGCTCTTTCGCTGTCCGCGTCCGCGCTCACGGCGGTCTTCGGCGCTGCGCTGACGCTGCTGCGGCCGATGCGGGAGATGTGGGAAAAGGCGCAGACGCTTTACGGCGTGGAGGACGTGTACCTTCTGCCGCTCTTCAAATGCTGCGCGGCCGCCCTCGTCGCCCGTCTCACGGCGGATCTTTGCCGGGAGGCCTCGCAAAACGCCGCTGCCGCCGCAGCGGAGCTCCTCGGCGTGATCTGCGCGCTCGGCGCGGCCATGCCGCTGATCGGCACGATGCTCGGCGCCATAGGAGAAATGCTGTGAAAAGGCTGCTGTTTTTTCTGCTTTTTGTTCTGCTGCTCATGCCTGCCGTCTATGCCGAAGAAGCGTCGCTCGACGTCTCGGCCGTCGAGGAGGGGCTGCCCCCGGATGTCAGGGAGATCAGCGGCGAACTCGTCACAGACGGCAGCTATGATATGCGCGGCGCGATCGCCCGTCTGGCAGAACGAATGAAAAGGGAAGTGATCGAGCGGACCCGATGTGAGCTGCGCGAGCTGACGCGCATCGTCGCGATCGCCGTCATCTGCGCGGTCGCGGAGGCGGTCTGCGGCGAGGGGCGCGCGGCAGAGATCCTGTCGCTGTGCGCCTGCGCCGCGGTGGTGATCCTGACGGTCGGCTCGCTCGACGGGCTGGCGGCGGAGCTCACGGAAGGGATACGCAAGCTCTGCGATTACGCACGCGCCGCGCTCCCGGCGATCTTTACAGCTTCCGCGGTCAGCGGAGCGGTCATCTCGGCGGGGGCGAAGTACGCGGCGGTCAACCTCTGTCTGAATATCATGATGGAGACGCTTCAGAGGATAACGCTCCCGCTCATCTACGCCTACCTCGCGCTGTGCATCAGCCGCTGTTTCTGCCCGAATGCCGTTCTGAACGCATCAGCCTCGACGCTCAAATGGGTCTGCGTAACGGTTATGAGCGTGCTGACGATGGGAGTGGGCGCCTATATCTCGCTCACGGGCGCGCTCACGGGAGGAGCCGACGCTCTCGCGGTCAAGGGAACGAGGACCGTCATTGCCGGCGTCTTGCCTGTCGTCGGCGGTATCCTCTCGGACGCGGCCTCGGTCGTTCTCGCGAGCGCGTCGCTCATCAAAAGCTCGGCCGGGGCCTTTGCTCTCGTGGGCGTCAGCGCGCTCTGTCTGGCCCCCTTTGCGGCGATCGGCGTCAAGATGCTGCTTTTTCGTCTCTGCGCGGCGATCGCATCGGCGGCGGAGGGAAAGCGCCTGGCCATGCTGCTGGGGGATCTCTCCGCGGCGCTGGGAATGATGCTCGGCATGCTCGGCGCTGCGACGATCATGCTGTTCATCTCCTTTATGGCCGCCATCAGGACGGTGAGCGCGTGAGCGCGCCTACGCTGCGCGGGATCTGCGCCGCCTCGGTATTCTTTTCTCTCGCGCTCACGCTTCTTCCGGAGGGGCGGGAGAGGCGCATCGCCTCGCTGTGTGTGACGGCCGCTCTCGTTCTGATGCTGCTGGGGCTTTTCCGCTCCTTCAGCTGGGAGAGCTACGCCGTCTCGCTCGCGGAGATGCAGAGCGCGTCCGACGCGATCGCATCGAGCGCGGAGGAACAGAACAGGGCGCTCAGTCGGATAGTCATAGAGCGCGAGTGCGGGGAATATATTATGGACAAAGCCGCGGAACTCTCGCTTGCGGTCCGCAGCGTAAGGGTCGAAGCCGTATGGAGCCGCGAGGGCGTGTGGATCCCCAGGCGCGTTTCGATCGTTCTTGAAAGAGACGGAGATGGGCGCGCGCGGCTCGCGTCGCTGATCGAGGCGCAGCTGGGGATCCCGGAAAGGGACCAGGAGTGGAGTGTTGAAGGAAATACTTGAAAAGCTCAAAGTCTACAGATTCCCGCTGCTGATCCTTCTCATCGGCGTCGCGCTTATGCTCCTTCCCTCAACGTCCGCTCGGCCGGCGGCGACGGAAGGCAGCCTCGGCGAGGCTCTCAGTCTGACGCAGGGGGTGGGGGAGGCCTATGTGCTGATCTCCGAAAGCGGCGTTGTCGTGGTATGCGACGGCGCAGAAAACGCGGCGACGCGCCTGCAGATCATCACGGCGGTAAAGACCTATACAGGCTTCGGCGCGGACAGGATAACGGTATTGAAAAGAAATCGTTAAGCAGGAGGAGTGTAACCATGAAAAACAGGAAAAGGAACATCGCGCTGTTCTCTGTGCTGATGTGCGTTGCCGCAGCTGTACTGCTGAACTGGTCGTACAACAACCGCTGGGGCAAGGCGGACAGAGTGATGGTCGCGATGGAGGACGAACAGGTGGCCGAGGCGAACGCCACCAGGGACAGCGCCGTGAATACCGGCTATTTTGCCGAGGCGAGGCTGACGCGGCAGATGTCCCGGGACGAGGCGCTGCAGCTGCTGCAGTCGGCCGCTTCGGCGGATACGGCCTCGCAGGAGACGATCGACAGCGCCATGAACGCCATCGCCGCGATGGCGACCTGCTCGATGCAGGAGACGCAGATCGAAAACCTGCTGCTCGCGAAGGACTTCGCCGACTGCGTCGTGTACATCGGAAACGGCGCCGTGACGGTGGCCGTGCCCGCTCCGATCGACGGACTGAGCGAGGAGGCCGTCGCCCGCATCACGGATATCATCTGTACAGAGACCGAATATGACGCGACACAGCTGAACATCATCGAGGTAAAGGCATAACAGGCGTCAAAGGCGCATCCCCCCGGAGCTTTGCTTCGGGGGTTTTGCATACAGAAAAGCTTTTTTTCATTTTTCTATTCATTTTTTACTTATTGGACTTTCTTTTTTTTCGCCTCCGTGATACAATACAATGACAAACTTTAGGAGGTTTTCCCATGGCCGATAATTACATCACCTGCCAGGAAGAAAAAGGCAGCATCCATATTTCCGAGGACGTGATCGTAAGCCTCGTCAAGAGCACGGTCTCCGAGATCGAGGGCGTTTCCGGACTGTCCAACGCCGCGGGCGCCGAACTGGCCGAGCTGATCGGTATCAAGACGGTCTCCAAGGGGATAAAGGTCTCCTTCGAGGATGAGACCATCATCATCGACGTGATCATCAACGTCAGCTACGGCTGCAGCATCGTCTCCGTGGCTAGAGAGGTCCAGGAAAAGCTGCTGTCTACCGTACAGTCCGTGACGGGCTTTGAAAAGGCGAAGGTCAACGTCCACGTCGCCGGGATCTCCTTTGAGAAATAAACGGAGGATTTTCTGATATGACCAGAAAGACTGCGCGCGAGATCGCCGTCGAGCTCTGCTTTGCGGCCGCCGCGAACGAGATAGGAACGGACGAGCTTCTCGACGCTTTTTTTGCCGAGGAGCACTACGCCACGCTCGCCGCGGAGAACGAGCTGTTTTCCGAGCTTCCCGACGAGAGGCAGATGGCCTATATCCGCACGCTCACGGTCCTGAGCCGCGAAAAGGCCGACGAGCTCGACGAGCTGATCAGCCGCTATGCAAGGGGCTGGAAGAGCGAACGCATCTCCCGCACGGCGCGGGCGATCCTGCGCATCGCGCTCTGCGAGATCCTGTATATGGACGATATTCCCGCCGCTGTCGCGATCAACGAGGCGGTCGAGCTGGATAAAGGCTATGACGAGCCGGAAACGGTCGCTTTCGTCAACGGCGTGCTCGGCGGCTTTATGCGCGGCGAGATGCCCGGAGCTGCCGCCGAAAAAGAGGAATGATGGACGAGACGAGGATCTTTTCCGTCAGCGAGCTGAACGGTCTGATCAAGGAGCTGTTCGACCATACCTCTCTTTTTCAAAACATCTCCGTCTGCGGCGAGCTGTCCAACTATAAAGTCTATCCCTCAGGGCATCATTATTTCACGCTTAAGGACAGGGAAAGCAGCCTGCGCTGCGTGATGTTCAAAAGCAGCGCGATGCACCTGCGCTTCCGTCCCGAGAGCGGCATGAGCGTGACGGCCTTCGGCCGCATCTCCGTTTTCCCGCGGGACGGGGCCTATCAGCTCTACTGCACGGGCCTGATGCCGGAGGGGACGGGAGATCTTCAGATAGCTTTTGAGCAGCTGAAGAAAAAGCTCGAGTCGGAGGGCCTTTTCGACGAGGCGCACAAAAAACCGCTGCCGCGCTTCCCGCAGAGGATCGCGATCATCACGTCCTCCGCGGGAGCGGCAGTGCACGACATGATCCGCATCCTCGGCCGCCGCTGGCCGATGAGCCGGGTGCTGCTGCTTCCGGTGCGCGTGCAGGGCGCAGAGGCCCCCGCCGAGATCGTCGGCGCGCTGCGTTACGCCAATCGACATGCGCTTGCCGACCTGATCATCACTGGCCGCGGCGGTGGGTCGATCGAGGATCTGTGGGCTTTCAACGACGAGCGCGTCGCCCGCGCGATCTACGAGTCGGATATCCCCGTGATCTCCGCCGTCGGGCATGAGCCGGATGTGACCATCTCCGATTACGTGGCCGACCGGCGCGCCTCCACGCCGTCCAACGCGGCAGAGATCGCGGTGCCGGACCTCTCCGAAGAGCGTCAGGCGCTCGCTTCCTTCTCTATCCGTTCCGCGCAGGCCATGGACAAGCGTCTCAGACAGATGCGAAGCGAAGTCGACAATCTGCGTTCTCGCCGCGTCCTGCGCGACCCGGGCGCCTATCTCGACGACCGGCGCGTCGAGCTTGACCATCTGCGCGATAAGCTCGGCGCCGTGATGGAGAGCGGGCTCGCCAGAAAGAAAAACGAGCAGGTCCGACTGGCCGCGGCGCTCGACGCGATGAGCCCGCTGCGCGTGCTGACGCGCGGCTATGCCGTCGCCTCGGACGAGAGCGGTACGATCGTGACCAGCACGAAAACGATCCGAAAGGGCTCGAGACTGCGTCTGCGCCTGTCCGACGGCAGCGCGGACTGCAGAGTCGAGCGCGTCTATGAGGAGAAAGAAGCATGAATACGGAAAAAATCGGTTATGAACAGGCGATCGAGCGTCTCAACCGCATCGTGAACGATCTGGAAAAGGGCAACCTGCCCCTTGCCGATTCGCTGACGCTTTTTGAAGAAGGAACAGCGCTGATGAAGCGCTGCACCGAGCTGCTCGATCAGGCGGAGCAAAAGGTCGTCATGCTCAGAAAGGGCGCTGACGGAGAGCCCGTCGAGCTGCCCTTTGAGGAATGAGCATGACAGCTGAAGAATACAAGAGAATGATCGACGCCGCGCTGGAGGGATCCTTCCGCGGCGCGGCGGGCATGCCGTTCGAGGGCCTGACGGAGGCGATGCGCTACAGTCTCCTTGCCGGAGGAAAGCGTATCCGGCCCATGCTGGTGCTGGAATTCTGCCGGATCTGCGGCGGAGATATAGAGGCGGCGATGCCCGTTGCCTGCGCCGTCGAGATGCTGCACACCTACAGCCTGATCCACGACGACCTGCCCTGTATGGACAATGACGCGCTGCGCCGCGGCAGACCGACGAACCACGTCGTTTACGGCGAATGCACTGCAACGCTTGCCGGAGACGCTCTGCAGGCCGAGGCTTTCGGGACGATCCTGCGCGCGCCGCTCCCTGCCGAGCGCCGCGCGGCCTGCGCCGAATACCTTGCCGACGGCGCGGGGGTCGACGGCATGTGCGGCGGACAGTACCTTGACATGCTCGGAGAGAACAAGGTGCTGACGGAAGAGGAGCTGACGGATATCAATTCCCGCAAGACCGGCGCGCTCCTGACGGCCGCCTGCCGTATGGGCGTAGCCGCCGGCGGCGGGAGCGCGGCGCAGCTGGAAGCGGCGTCACTCTATGGCGCCGCGATCGGCGCCGCCTTCCAGATCCGCTACGACATGCTGGACGT